>CAZHFJ010000001.1:0-13393 GCA_964531145.1 uncultured Candidatus Saccharibacteria bacterium
ATTTATAATACGCCCAACCATTTATTCGCACATCAACATACTCATGTATCCCATCCCGATAAGCAATCAGGATATTCTTGAGATCAGAGAGCTGTTTTTCGTCTGATCTTGTTGTATCAAATTTTACGTAAAAGCCCGCTTCAGTATAGACATAGAGGTCAAATGTTGTTTCTGGTACTTGAAAACCTGTAACTTTGATATTGGTAAATTCAAAAAATTTTTCATTAATTTTTTTCGCAAAAACAATAAATGACGGCGAGACAATCTGATTACCAACTTTAACCCCCAGATTTTTCTGGTCCAAGATATGGAGCAGCTCAGTTGACTGTGCCGCCACAACTTCTTGATCAGCAATACCCGCATCATCAATAAGGTAATACCGATCTTGTGTCTGCCAGACAACCGTTGGCTTCCGTTCTAGGACAACGATTTTTAAGGCGTTGGGGATGCCGCGATAAATTGCTACATCCTCAATCGCTGGGCTATTTTTCATAATTGCCTTCTTCGCCTCAAGAATATTAAAACGAAAAATATTCCCACCAGTTTGAACTGACTTGATTATTTCGTCATTCGACACTAAAGTATTGCCTTCAATAACAACTTCACGAATTCGAAAATACGGCGAGTAAAGCATAACCCAAAGGATCACCAGAATTAGAAGCAAAATAAAAATATTACCCCAAAATTTTGCCGGAAAATGCAGAATTGGATTTCTGGCAAATTTTACTTTTGGGGCAACAAAAATCCTTGCCCTGTTCTCCTGGCGCGATTCTTTGCCCCGATATTTTGAGTAAGAATATCTCTCCTTGATGTGCATAGTAATTAACTCAAAACTCAAAACTTAAAACTTAAAACTTTGGTAGGCACTTCGTGCCTGAACTATAATAGTTTAATTCCATAATTTTGCACTTTGATTTTTGCATTTTGAATTATTTTCACCACTTACCTATGTATTCAATCTCTTCCTGCAAGTTTGTTCTGAACTCGGCTCGAACTAAATCTTTCATCTGATTGGCCAACCGGCGGATATCTTCTGCTGTGGCCTTGCCACGATTAATAATAAAATTGGCATGTTTTTTCGAAACTACCGCATCCCCTATCCGCAATCTTTTGGCGCCTGAAGAATCGAGCAAGAAACCAGCAGATTGTTCTTTCTGTGGGCCCGGGTTTCGAAAAAAACAACCGGCACTTTTTGCGTTCAGTGGCTGAGTTTCTTTTTTGTATTTAAAGTTCTCCTGCATCTTGCGCAGTATCACTTCTTTTTTGCTCTGACAAAGTTGGAGTTTAATGGAAAGGATGACTGGTTTATTCTCCGCTGGATGTAATCTGGTATATTCTTTAATCCTCGACGTCCGATTGCCAAACTCAAACCACTTCTGACTATGCCGCAAAATTTTTGCTTCTTTTCTTTTGTTACCAGGTAAGAGAATTGTTGCTGATTTGACAAAATCGCCGATTGCGTGACCAAAAGCACCAGCATTGCCATAGACCGCACCACCCACTGTTCCTGGGATGCCAAAAAGAAATTCCAAACCCCCGAGATCACGCGAGGCGGCATCCATTAGGAGCCGACCGATTTCAATGCCTGAGCCAACAATAACCTCAGCGCTATCTTGTGAGAAAACCATATCTCTAACTTCATTCTTTATCACTATTCCGGGGAAACCAAGATCAGAAACTATTAGATTATAACCACCACCAAGAATAAAATACGGAATGCCTTTACGAGAAAGATAAGAAACAATTCCAACAAGTTCATCAACTCTTTCTGCGCGGTAAAAATAATCAGCAACACCACCGACACCAATACTGGTGAAATCTCTCAGGAGTACATTCTCCTCAATTTTTTCCCCGAATTGTTCCTTGAATTCCTCGCTCTCAATCATTTTGCTCCCAGGTAGTGAAAATTTGACTCATTTTCACTGGTGTTGAAAATTAACTAATAATTTTCTTAATTATTATGCTCAATCTGCTTGGGCTAGTTTCGATAAAGAAAATGAAATTTTCTGTCAAATTTCTACTACCTGGCTCCTAAAAAGCCTTCGGCGATCTTATACACCGGAGGGATACCAACAGTAACTAAAACATTCCTTTGCGTCAAATTTTCCCTCAAAAACTTGATTATCGCCTGATCATTATTAATAAAGACAGCCTTGCCGCCCCTCTCTCGATTTATTAAATCTACAATATCCTTACCGCTGACATTAGACTTTTTGTCACGTCCGGGGACAAAAAATATCTCCTTAATGACGACTTTGTCAGCAACTTTGAAAGCCGCTGAAAATTTAGCCAGAAAGACTTTTGTCCGTTTATATTGATGAGGCCAAAAAACTGCGACAATTTTTTTCTTCGGAAATTTCTCTTTAACGCCCGCAAGCAATGCAGCAATTTCTGTCGGATGATGGCCATAATCATCAATCACAACCACTCCGTTCTTCTTACCTTTTATCTCAAATCTTCTTTTAGCTCCGCGGAAATTCTTGATCGCTTTCTTAACGATTTTTCGATTAATGCCTAGAATATTCGCAACTGCAATTGTCGCCAACGCATTTCTGCGATTGTGGTCTCCAGGAATTGCCAGCTCAAAATCTAATTTGTTAACTTTGTTATCTTGGCCTAAACCGTAAGTAATAATTCTTAAATTCTTATTTTTTTTCTTGATTAATTCTGCCGTATCAGTGGTATTTTTATCATCGCCGCAAACCACCACAAATCCCTTGTCTTTTGTCTGAGAAGCAAATTTGGCAAAAGTATCCTCAAGATCTGGAGCTCCGCCGGGATAGTGGTCAAGGTGTTCCTCTTCGATATTGGTAATGACGGCAATATTTGCGCTGATGTATAAAAAATTTCGATCGTATTCGCAAGCTTCAACTACTGCCCATTCTCCTTGCCCAAACCGGACAACCCCGCCAAATTCCGGAACCTCTCCGCCAACGATCACTAGCGGATCGAAACCGGCTGCTTCCAAAGTCAGACCGATCATTGCTGTTGTTGTTGTTTTCCCATGAGTACCGGAAATTGCAATAATTTTTCGATCTGCGACTAAATCCGCCAGCATTTTGCCGCGTTTAATTAAGGGAATTTTTAGTTTTTTTGCCGCGTCGATCTCAATCCAGCCAGCAGAGTTCGGCGTTACGGCTGAAGTATATATCACGGCATCAATGCCCGACATAATATTTTTAACGCTGTGTCCGGACAATTTCAAATCCGAGCCAGTGATTTTATGGCCGCGACTTTTTAAAATCTGAGCAATCGCCCGCATCGAAACTCCAGAAATTCCAACAAGATGATACCACATAAATTTAACTTAAAACTTAAAACGCAAAACTCAAAATTTAAGGTATTGCTTCAGATAATCTAGAATAATTTCTCGACCGGAAAGTTTTACGGCCCGCGATAAATTTTGGGCTAAATTTCTTCTTTTTTTCTCACTACCTAACAGTTTAGAAATTGCAGAATATAGCACTGTTGGTGACAAATTCTTATCTTCAATCACTTCGGCTCCGTTTTTCCTGGCAAAATACTGCGCATTTTTACTCTGGTGGTCAGCTGAAGCGTAGGGATATGGTATCAAAATTACAGCTTTCCCACAAGCAGCAATCTCAAATACTCCTGAGCCAGAACGGGAGATAACAATATCAGCAACTCGCAAGGCAGAAAACAGTTCCTGATCGAAAAAACTGCTGATGTAGTAATGTTGGCGCAATTTCTCCTCTAATTTAATCCTCGCCTCATTTGCTACTTTAAGATCCGATTCCCCGGTTTGATGAATAATTTGGCAATCAGGCAAAACCTTATCCAAAATAGAAATCGTTGCCTGATTAATTGACCGCGATCCCAGACTACCACCAAGAACCAAAACCGTCGGCAGGTTTTTGTCAAAATCAAAAATCTTATAGTCAGCGTCGCTCTTCTCTTTTGGCGATAAAAACTCTTGTCGCAGTATTGGACCGCAAAATTCGGCATTTCTGATTTTTTCTCTATAGATCTCTTCTGGGTATGAGAGAAAAACTTTTTTGGCAAAGCGAGAAACTATCCGGTTGCTTCTGCCAAGAATTGCGTCTGACTCATGGATAATTACTGGTCTGCCAAAAAGTCTCGCTGCCATTGCCATCGGTAGCGTCGCGTAATTGCCCTTCAAAAATATTAGTTTTGGTTGATACTTTATAATAAAATATTTTGACTGCACAAACCCGATAAGCGATTTCAAAAAGGCGCTGATTTTAGAGAGTAGAGAGCCAAACTGTGATTTCCCAGCCATGATTTTTAAATACTGAACATCATTTAATTTTTGATAAAATTTTTTCTCAATTTCCGAGCCAACACCAATTACAACAATCCTCAACTTCTTACTTTTTTCTAGCTCCTTTGCCAAAGCAAAAGTTGGCACCACATGACCGCCCGTATCCGCCCCGACTAAAAAGATTGTTTTCTTTTTCATAATTGACTATGTGATTAATCTAAATTAAGATGGCTCTTGAAATTTTTTATTGGCTTATTCCTTAATCAAAATGGCTCTCGGTCTAGCTCCAATCTGTGGGCCCACGATACCCTCTTGCTCTAAAATTCTAAAAGTTGAGCAGCTTTTGCATATCCGATCAGAAGTTTTCTTTGCAAAAGTTCAGCAGTAGCCCTTCTTGTTTTTATGACAATCTTCTTTGCTTCGCTGTATAGTTCACTATCAGTTAGCAGATCTCTCTTGAGCCGAGCCAATCTATTATTATTTTCAACTTTACTGGAAATTGCATCAACTTTCAGCATCAAAAGTTCGAGCTGCTTTTCGATTTTTTCAAGCCGTTCATTTATGTCCATCTTTTTTACTCCTTAATCATTTCTCTAATATTATTTTTATGTCCTGAAATTACAGACTCACTAATTTGAACAATTGATACTTTTTAAATCTAAGTTATACATTGTAGTCAAAGTAGTCAAATACATTTCCGTGCTGTTGTAATCATTATTTGCATAACTTCTTGATTGCTCAAGCACCGTGGAAGCGATAGCAATATCTTGAGCGACTAACCGACCTCTTTCATCTGGATCCCAAATATCTCTATATCTTTCTCTTGCTCGATCTCCAGCAGAAGCATATTCTGCATTCGCTTCATTGAGAAGCTGATCTCTTTCTTGCCTAGCTTCGTTGATGTCGGCATTATATTTATTTGTTAGTTCTGTTTTTTTAGATACATTGCAAGATGGTTTTGTGGTAGATGGAGGTGTGGTTTGTGTTCCAGTGGGGGCTTTTGTGTTAGTTGATGTTGAGGTCGATTCACTTTTTATTTCTTCCTCGATTGGCTCTTGCTTAATTTCTGACTCGGCTTTTTTGGGCTTGATATTTTGGACTTGGGATTTTGGCTGGCTATCTTCTGATTTTTTATTGAAGTATGCTTTGCTCGCAAAAACAGTAACAGAAGATAACAGAATGACTATACTCGATGTTATAGCAAAGACATTTTTGCTGAATTTTGGATCATTAAACAACTGGTCACCACAACGGACGCAGTACGCATTAGATTTATGGTTTCGCTTTTTACACTTTGAACAGTATTTGTAAATAAACATTTTGTTTTCCTTATTTAAATTATATTTTATTCAATCGAAAATCCGGGGGTATTTATCCAGTGATTTTCTTTTTTTGACCCAAGAAATAATCGAGCAAGAAATGGCTGCTAAAATAAAAGCTGACGACAAGACAACAAAACAGATGAAAAAGACTTTTCCTACCGGATAGTAAAAAATAATTGTTGGTATTGTCAATAAAAATAAAACTAATATTAGATCCATCCAAAAACCTACCAATTCGTCTACAGTTATATTCTCAATTTTATCTTTAAGAGGGTTTTTCATAATTCTCCCTATTGACAACATTTTATCTTTTATGATACACTTATCTTAGAAAATCTCCGGCGCGGGGTTTAAAGACCTCACTTGCGGGAGATTTTTTTATTCTTCTGGAAAAACTGACATAAAATCTTTTCTTCCCGTCTTTTTGTTTTCTTTTATTTGAACAAAAAACATTTCGTCAGTCGGAGTCAATCCGTCGAATCGATGTAATACTTCTCGTTTATCGTTCGGGTTTATTGTTGATGTGGGCTTCTTTCTGGAATTTTCAATTAAATCAAAAGCGCAAGACAAGAATTTTAATCGCCACTTTCTTTCTCTTCGAGGTTTCTGGCGCAGATGTTCCCAGAAAAGATTCAAAAACACTTTTTCTTTTTTAAAATAAGCGGATCGCAAATATGCGCTTCTCCTTGATCTTTTTTCAATCTGATGAAAAATTGCTCTAGCCTTTTTGATGATTTCCCGATAACTGGTTCCACCGATTTTCTTGATTTTTGTTTTATAAACTGACATTTTTACATTTTACATTGTCATTTTGATTTTTAAACTTTGATTTTTGATTAATCAATCGTTTGTTTGGAAATATTTAAAAGCACACCAACAGCTGCCAGGAATGCTACTAGGGAAGTTCCTCCATAAGAGATAAATGGAAGGGGCACACCGGTAAGCGGCAAAAGGGCCAGCATCGCTGCTAGATTAACAAAAGTTTGCCAAATAATCCAGGTAGTAATACCAACAGCAACTAGTCGTGAGAAAGCATCAGGAGCACGTCTGGCAATCGAATAACCTCTATAAGCTATCAAGACATAGATAACAATTACGGCACTTGCTCGTAAGAATCCCAACTCTTCAGCGATAATTGGGAATATTGAGTCGGTGTGAGCTTCTGGGAGATAAAGATATTTCTGCTTGCTCTGGCCGAAACCTAGACCCCATAAACCTCCTGAACCGATGGCAATTAAGGCGTTGCGGATGTGATAACTTGCAGAGAGAGTTTCGCTTCCTGGGTTAAAAAAAGCTGTCAGACGTTGCATTCGGTACGGTTCAATCTTGATTGCCAGCCAGATGAGGAAGACCCCAAGTGAACCACCAATTAAAAGATTAGGGATTCTTGCACCGGCAGCAAAGAAGATTGCCGCTGAAGTTAAAAGGATTACACTCAAGGTTCCAAGATCTTTCTGCAGAAGCATCAGCAAAGAAATTGCTCCTACAAAGACGAGAAATGGAATAAAAGATTTGTTGATATCCTCCCCGCGTTTTTTGCTCGATAGCCAACCAGAAAGATAAAAAATCATTGAGAGCTTTGCAAGTTCAGATGGCTGGAAACCAATACCAAAAAGATTTATCCAGCGATTTGCTGATGCGCCTTCTCCGCGAAATATAAAAACTGAACAAAGCAAAACTAGAGTCAAAATTAGCATTGTTGTGGTATGGCGTTGCCAGAAACGGTAGTCAATTGATTGGAAAATTATCCAGACTACAATCCCGATGCCTAAAGACGCAAGCTGGCGAACAAGAAAATATTTATCACTTTCCTGATTTGTTATCTGGAGAGAAAGATATTTGGAAACTGAATAAATCATGACGAGTCCAAAAGCGATCAGAGCAAAAACTAAAATCATTAAGAGATAATCGGCGCTCTTTCTTTTTCGATATGAATAATTCATAAATCCTTCACTGCTTGCTTAAATTTCTCGCCGCGGCCTTTATAATTTTTAAACATATCAAAACTGGCACAAGCTGGAGAAAAGAGGATAATGCTATTCGGCTTTGCAACCTCCACAGCCTGATGGACAATTGTTTCAATATCCTTATCGCCATCAATAAAATTGGCGCTGACGCCTGCCTTTTCCAAAGATTTCTTTATTCTTGGCCCCTCAACACCGATCAAAATGACATTTTTCACTGTTGAGGATTTTATTTTATCCGCTAACTTGGTAAAATCAGCGCCTTTTTTGCTGCCACCGAGAATAATGGTAATCGGCTCGGAGAATGAATCAATTGCTGCCATTGTCGGCGTCGGATTGGTGGAAAAAGAATCGTTGTAAAATTTTACTCCGTTAATTTCTCTCACAAACTCCAAACAATGTGGCAAACCCTTAAATTCTGTTACCACCCGATGAATATCAGCAATCGCAACATTAAAGATTTTCCCGACAATTGCTGCCGCGGCAATGTTTTCTAAATTATGCCGGCCAATAAGCTGAACTTCTTTTTGACTGCAGATTTTTTCTTCGCCACTCACTGTTAATATCACATCGCCATTTCTATTAACATAGGCTCCATCGGTTTTTTCTTTGGACGAAAAGAAATATTTTTTCGCCTTGCCAAATTCTTTCAACTTATAACATTCCCGATAATCTTTGTTTAGAACTGCAAAATCATTCTCGTTTTGAAATTTGAGAACGGCTTGCTTTGTTGCTTGATATTCTTCGATGGTTTGATGATAATCTAGGTGATCATCAGTTAAATTCACGACAACTGTGACATAAGGCGAGCAATCCAGATCCTGGATTTGAAAACTGGAAAGTTCGAGGACTACTAAATCTTCAGACTTTACTTCTTCAATGATGTCAAAGGATGCAATGCCAATATTACCAGCGAGATATATCTTTCCAAGGCTACTGTAGCCATTCTTCAGAATTTCATAAATTAAAGACGCTGTCGTCCCCTTTCCTTTAGTACCAGTAACACCAATCACTTGGCATTTTGTTAACTCTAGAAAAAGCTTTGTTGAACTGGTTATTTCCGCGCCGGCCTCTTTTGCCGTCTGGATTTCTGGGGTTAGATAGGGAATGCCTGGCGAACGAATAACAAAATTATAATCCGAGATATTTGCTAGATAATCGGTGCCAGTTTTTATTTTCAGCTTTTTCTCCTTAATTAATAACTGCCCCTCGCGAGTTAACTTTCCTGCTGGAGTTTTGTCCAAAATTTGAAAATCTATGCCATTTTTTAGTAAAAATTTGGCGACTGAAATATTTTCAATGCCAAAGCCAAGAAGCGCAATTTTTCTGCCCTCAAATCGACTTAAATCCATATTTCTATTTTAGCTGAAAACTGGCATTTTGGGAATAACTAGAACCCCCTCCCAAATAGTGCGACAGCTAGACCAATGACAGCAGAGGCGGCACCAATGACCCAGAAGCGCATAACAATTTTCTGCTCTGGCCAGCCAATAGCTTCAAAATGATGATGGATCGGCGATGAAAGAAATAGTTTTCGTTTAAAAACAATCCGCCAGAATCGCTGGATCAAAAAAGATAACCCTTCAATAGTAAATACCAGAGTGATGATTGGGAAAACAACAATTGAATTGGTAAGAAAGGCAATCACTCCAAGTGTAATACCAAGTGCCATGCTGCCGGTATCACCCATAAAAAAGCGCGCTGGATTAATGTTGAACCAAAGGAAAGCCAGAAGCGCTCCCATTATTGTGCCGCAAAACAATGCCAACTCGACCTTACCTTGGGTTAAAGCGATAATTGCATAGGCGCCGTAAGAAAGAGCAAAGATGCCACCGGCCAAACCGTCGAGACCGTCGGTTTCATTCGAGGCAAAGGCGGCCCAAACAAGAGAAATTATAAATAATGGTATATACCAGCCACCGATAGTAAAATCGCCAACACCGGGCAGATGAATTGAATTCCAGCCGAGTTTATAGTAAAACCACCAAGCACCGACTGCGGCCACCGCCGCATAGAGCAAAAATTTATCCCGAAATCTCATCCCCCCGCCATGAGCACCGATGCCGCGAATATTCAAAAGATCGTCAATTGCGCCAATTATCCCAGATGACACCAGCGCAAACAACGGCAGCCAAGTTGCCCGGCGCTCAAGATTAAAGACCAATGTCAGTACCGCAGTTGTTACCCAAATCAATATTCCACCCATTGTCGGTGTACCACTTTTATGTTGATGTAGCTTGGAAAAAATTGGGGTATTTTTGTCAACTCTGATCCTTTTGCCTAATCGATTTTTGTAAAGAAAATTGGTCAAAAGCGGTGTCCAGATCATCGCAATCAAAAATGACAAACCAGTCAGCCAGAAAAATCGAATCAATTCAATTTTGGAAAAAACAATCAGTTCCATCTATTTTTTCTCCCATTTTTTATCCTGACGCACAAGCAATTTCTCCGCTAGTGCCGAATTATCTAATAAATATTTTACTATATTTTCAAAGCGCATTTTATTCTGTGACGCTTTAACCAAAACCAAATCCCCGGCAGAAAGCAATTTATCAAGCTGAGCTATCACTTCATCGGTAGTTTTAAAAGTTATAACTTTATCTTTAGAGAGACCCAATTTTCCTGCACCCCGAGCCAGATATTCTGCATTATCTCCGACTGCGACTAAAAAATCAACAACTTTGCCGGCAACTTCGCCGACTTGCAAATGACCTTCTTGCGTGTAGCTGCCGAGTTCATTCATATTGCCAAGAATTGCTACCTTGCGTCCATTCCATTTAATTGCCGACAAGGTTTCTAGCGCTTCGATTGCTGAATAAGGATTAGAATTGTAGCTGTCATCAATAACCAAGATTTCGTTTTTTGCTTTTACCGGATTCATTCGGCCAGGTTGAGGTCTAATTTCCTCCAGCGCTTGAACAATCTCATCAGGATCAATCGAGAACTCTCTGGCAACTGATGCTGCTGCTAGAAAAATTTTTATCGAATGCTGACCGATAAGTTTAGATTTTACCGCTAAAAATTTGCCACTGATCTCAAGTTGAAAACGGCTGCCGGAGATTGAGATTTCCAGATCGCGGTAGGATACTTCCCCCTTCTTGCCAAAAGTTACTTTTTTTGCTCCGGTTGGCAGAGGGATGTCAGCAGAATTTTCGTCATCGGCATTTAAAACCGCCACGCCGCCTTTTTTCAGCGACTCAATGAGCATTTTTTTCTCTTTTTTTACTCCAGAAAGGCTTTTAAGCTCAAGAAGATGGGTCTCGGAAATTCCGGTGATCACGGCGATGTCAGGCTTAACAACAGAAAGAAGCTCTGCCATCTCGCCTGGTTTGTCAATCCCGAGTTCAAGCACCAAAATTTTCGGCAAATTATAAAAGAAATAACCCCATTTGGCTCTGAGAATATCCCACAATAGTCCAGCACCAAAAGAATAACTCCTAAGGCCTAAAATCGCTAGCGGCAACCCAAGAGCGCTATTCATATTCCCCCAATTTTTTCCGACGTCACTTCCAAATTTTTTTGAAAGTACATAGAAAATTGCTTCTTTTGTCGAAGTTTTGCCATATGAGCCAGAAATCGCGACGATTTTTGGCTTTGAACGCCTGATTTTCGATCGCGCCAAAACTCTCAAACCCCACTGAATAATTTTTAACAGATTTTTTCTCATATTATTTTAAAGTATATTTTAACGACTTGGTGCTATTCGATAATAATAATTTAGGAGATACGAGGCGATGTTGCCAAAAACCGGTGCCACTGAGGATTCAGCAAATTTGGCGTTTTTCGGTTTGTCAAGCTTTACCAGAAGTACAAACCTCGGGTCATTAGCTGGGGCAAAACCAGCAAACGAGTGGATGAATACGCCTTCCTGGTAACCAGGTTTGTCTTGATTCGGAATCTGGGCAGTACCAGTTTTCCCAGCAACCCAGAAACCAGGGACTCCAGCCTTTTTGCCATACCCTTCCTCCACAACACCGATAAGCATCTTAGTTAAATCAGAAGCAGTATTTTCGGAAATTACTCGGCGCACTTCAACCGGTTCAATATCAGCAACTTTGCCATCATTTTGAATTATCTTATCAACGATTTGCGGCTTCATCATTATCCCCTTGTTAGCAATTGCCGCATAGGCCATTGCTAACTGGATAGGGGTGACTGAGATTCCTTGGCCAAAAGAAATAGTCGCTCTGCCAATCTCACCCCAATCTTTCAGTGGTTGGATGATGCCAATATTTTCACCAGTTAGATCAATACCGGTTTTTTCCGACAAGCTAAATTTAGAGAGATAATCATAGATGGTCGGGCTGCCAATCTGACTGCCAACCCAGACCATACCAACATTATCTGAGTGTTTCAAGATATCGCCGATATTTTCATGGCCAAAAGCCTTATCTTCCGCGGTATGAATTGTATAACCCTGGACAGTAACCGTGGCGCCAAAAGTCGAGGCAGAATCTGGAGTAATTTTACCAGAATCTAAGCCAGATGCAACTATTATTGGTTTAAAAATGCTACCAGGCTCATAGGTATTAGCAATCGTTGGATTTTTAAATAGTTCCTGCTGACCAGCATTGGCATAGTCCTGAAATTTATTCGGATCAAATGTCGGAACGCTGACCATACCGATAATCTTGCCAGTCTTGATATCAACAGCTACAGCAAGTCCTGACTCAGCCTGATAGCTCTCCACGGCTTCCTTTAGCGCCTGATACATATAAAAATTTACTGATCGGTCAACTGATAGCAGGTAACTCGTACCATCTCTTGGTGCTTCTTCAGAAAGTAATGAAATTACCCGTCCCAGCGTGTCTTTTTCGCCGGTAATTTTTCCTGAAGAACCTTTGAGTTCTTTGTCATAAAACCCTTCAAGACCGTATTTACCGTTACCTTCCCCATCAACAAAACCCAGGATCTGGCCCGAGAAATCTCCTTCAGGATAATAACGTTTATATTCAGGGAGGACATAAACTCCTGGGAGTTCAAGTGCCTCAATCTTATCAGCATCATCATAAGATAATCCCTTTTTTAAAGCTGGCAAATAGGTTTTATCGTTATTGATTTGATCATAGATTATCATCTCTGAAGTACCGGCAAACGGCGCCAACTTGCTTGCTACAGAATGCTTGTCTTTGACATTCTTGGGGACAACAAAAATCGAAAAATTCTTGATGTCATAGGCCATGGCGTAACTTTTAGTTAAATCATCAGCTGAGTCGTGAAAATAAATTTTGCCCCGCTGGGCAAGCTCAATTTTAGAGAACTGCTGCTGACTTTTAGCCTGTACGAGATAATTTCTACTTTCCAGAACTTGTTTCTGGAATAAACGTATGATAAGCACTAGGGACAAAAAAAGAAAAAAGAAAGTAATGAATTTAATCCGCAGCGTTATATTTTCATCCCTGCTATTCATATGGTATAAACGCCGAACTTAAAAACATAACCACTTTCAACTGGCCGGCAATGTATCTTAAGACTTCTACACATTTATCTAGTCGCAGCAATCTCATCAGAGGGCAAATAATTTACCTCTGAGGTTGGCTGCATTTTGTTTTGATTGTCTGGCGAAGGCGGCGGATTCAAAGTTTTATCAATTTCATTAAGCGACTCTAGGCGCGATTCTTCAATCCTCAAGCGATCACGTTGTTCCAGAAGTTGTGATTTCTCCGCAGTCAAGTCTCTAATCTTATAACTTCGATCTGCACCTTGAGTTGATTGAGTTAAATATAAAAGACCAAGGGCAGCAAATATAACCACTGCAATAAATCTGGCAGCTTTTGGCCCAATCGAGAGCCTTCTGCCAATAGTTCTTTTTTTAGTCCCCAATTGTGCTGTCCGGGAATTTGTGACGATAAAATCACGACCCA
>CAZHFJ010000001.1:13493-23325 GCA_964531145.1 uncultured Candidatus Saccharibacteria bacterium
TTCTTTGATCAGTAGCCAGCTTTTTGTTTTTGTTTTTGCATCTGATTAAGTTCATCAGATGTTAAAAAGCTGTGTATGATATGTAAGCCTTTGCCCCTCCAATCCAGCCAAAATCGTCGTGGATTTTGTTGCTGGCTACTGGTCAAAGAAAGGATTTAAAATCCTATTTCTGAAAGACTCTCGGCCACTTCCGAGCTGTTATCTTCCATCTCCTTTTTAAAGTTCGCCCAAACATCAGCCGGCCAAATTTCGATTCGATTGTAAATGCCGACAAAAACTACATCTTTAGAAATATCTGCATACTCTCTTAAATAACCCGGTAAATTTATACGTCCGACACGGTCTAAATCGACATCCGATGCGCCGGCTAGCATCAATCTGGAAAAGCTTCTGGCATTTTTCTGTGTAATCGGAAGTTCAGCGATTTTTTCAGCTAAGTTCTGCCATTCGCCAAGCGGATAAACCCATAAACATTTATCTAACCCACGAGTTACGACACAACCGGAAGCTAACTCCCCACGAAATTTTGAGGGAATTGAGACGCGACCTTTTTCGTCAATTGAATGTCTATACTCTCCGATAAACATAGCGTACAGATCTCCCTCGCAGATTGTTTAAACAAAACAAATTTTTAATGTAACCAGCTTACTTTTGTTGATAACTTTGATTTTTTTTCTTTTTGGTTTCTGCATTTTATCCGTGCCTGATCTGTGTCCAAGATCAGTGTACTTATTTTCCCACTTATTCCCACTATTTCCCATTCTATGACAATTAGATCGTTGGGTCAATGATTTATTACCCAATCCTGTGAATAATATATTCTAAACTAAAAAATCGCCAATTCTGGACTGGATATTTTTTGAGAAAAATTATTGTTGTAAAATAAAAATGCTTGTGTTATTATCAAACCACTTAAGAAGAAGGGGGTCACAAAAGTAGTGGAATACGACGCTGTAGTTTATGAGAGGGAGGAGGCCATTAGACATCAACCCTTCACAGCCGCCAGTGACGAAGAAGCGGAAGAAAAAATGCAAGATGTGACACCATTCTATGTCAGCGCTAAGACTGTCATACTTTGGCGGCAGGATGGTGAAAACTGGATTCATGTTTCCTCGTGGAGATACACTCCGAAGTCTTACACATAGTCAATGTCCGCCCGTAACCATCTCAGTTTTACGGGTTTTTTCTTACTAAAAAACCACCATTGCTGGCAGTTTTTATCAGTGTTCGTCTGTGACGATAGACCTGCCTCGCCGGCAGGCGGGTCAGTGAGAGTCTTTACTTCGATATCTTCTCAAACAAATAATTATTGATCTCCGATATTTTTATTCTTTCCTGTTTCATACTGTCGCGTTCGCGGATTGTTACCGTTTGATCCTCCAATGTTTGATAGTCAATAGTAACACAATATGGTGTGCCGATTTCGTCCTGACGGCGATAGCGTCGGCCGATTGAACCAGACTCATCGTAAAATGTCGGGAAGCAAGATTTTGTTGACTTATAAACTTCTTGCGCTTTTTCTGCCAAACCGTCTTTTTTCACCAATGGCAAAATTGCCGCTTTGATCGGGGCGATTTTGGCCGATAAGTGAAGTATGATCTCGCCCTTTCCTCGTCCGTCATTGCCGTCAGACTCATCATAAGCATCGCACAAAACGGCCAAAATCGCCCGATCTATTCCCATTGACGGCTCAACCACAAACGGAATATACTTTTTGCCCTGCCCTGAGCTTGTCGAAGGGCCGGATTCTTCCTCGAAATACTCTAAACTTTTGCCGGAAAATTTTTGATGCTGCGAAAGATCAAAATCAGTTCGCTGGGCAATGCCGGCAAGTTCCGATGTGCCGAAGGGAAAAGTATATTCGATATCAGTCGTGCCAGCAGAATAGTGAGACAGTTCGGTTTTCTCGTGTGCGCGCAATTTCAAATTCGTTTCTTTGATACCGATTTCAGTATAAAAATTTTTCGACTCATCTATCCAATAGCGATATTGTTTTTCCGATTCATCTTTGTCTGGCCTGATGAAATATTCAATCTCACCCTGCTCAAATTCGCGAGTCCGATAAAGGAAATTTCCCGGTGTAATTTCATTGCGAAAGGCCTTGCCGATCTGGGCAATACCAAAGGGAATTTTTTGCCGCGTTGACTCCAAAACATTTTTAAAATTAACAAATATTCCCTGCGCCGTCTCTCCACGAAGATAAGTTAGGGCTGACGTATCTTCAACTGGCCCTAAAAAGGTTTTCACTAAGATATTAAATCTTTTTTCCTCTGTCAATTCGCCGCCGCAATCAGGACATTTTTCCACTTTCAGAGTATCTGCTCGAAATCGGTGATGGCATTTTTTGCATTCTCGCAATGGGTCAGTAAATCCTGTACCAGTATGACCCGAGGCTTCCCAAACTTTGGCGTTCATAATAATGCCGGCATCAAGCCCGACCATATCCTCGCGATTTGCAACAAATTTTTTCCACCAACATTGTTTGATATTATTCTTTAACTCCACCCCCAGCGGCCCAAAATCATAAATTCCGCCAACCCCGCCATAAATTTCCGATGACTGAAAAATAAATCCCCTTCTCTTACAAAGCGAAACAATCTTTTCCATCAGCTCCGTTGAGCTGATGTCCCGCGGAGCTTTAGCAGCGTGGGACTTTTCATTCTTGTCATCCTGAACCGACGTAGTCGTCCCGAGTGAAATCGAGGGATCTGTATTCTGTTTCAGGATCTCTTTTTTGTCTTTGTCCATAATCCATAATTCTTAATTCATAATTCGTGATTCAATGATATCATTTCTCAAACTTGCTTTCAATCTTGACAACTCTAAATATTTCTGATATAATCTTCATGCACTCAAGCTGAGTGACATCTTTCGCCAAGGAGGCGAACGAAATGACGTCCGGTAAACTGCTGTTGGGTCAAGACGCTACACGGTTGTTTCTGCATGAGATCGGAATCGAAGTCGACCCGATCAGAGAGCTGGAAGACTTCAAGAAGGCCTGTGAACAGGCCAACCCTCGCTACCAGGGCGGACGCGACCTTGTTCGCTTCCAGCTGGAGCAGGACACATCCACCTGGCCCGCTGGCGTCCGATATGCGACGATGAACTTCGCTCGCAGGCTCGGTATGACTAGCGGCGAGACCCCGCTCAACGGCGAATGGGACCTGATCATCGCACTCGGAGGTGCTCGTAGGTCACCATTGCACCGTGCTTGCTACGCGGCGCAGGCAATCGCTGAAAGCCGTGCCGGTGCTGGGATCTTGGCTGTGGCCGGTTCTACCCGCCTGCTCAACGACATCGAGAAGTCACAGGTCCAGGACTTCGCGCCTAACGCTGAGACAGAATATGATCTCTGCGTCGGCGCCATGAACCAGGTCAAGAAGCGCTATCCCAAACTAACCGTCGCGGCTATCTGCAAGGATGACCCCAAATCGGGCAACGACGGGGTTATCGATCAGACAATCGATGCCCTCAGCCACGAGCTCGCCATCCACAAGCCACTTCGTGTGGCCAGCGTGACCACTCGCATCTACGTCATCGGCATGGAATTGGACATGGCAAGAGCAGCTAAGCGCCACGGCTGGCGCGGCTACGCCGCTGCCGGCCATTCGTCAGACCCGGAGATGGTCTTCAACCGGACCATCAGCACCTACCTGTCGGAGTGTCTGACGACTCTCCGCAAGGCGGCGATCGCCGCCGCCGAGAGTTGCTAGCCTCCGGCCATCTCGCTCACCGACCGGCGCCACCACCCCAACTGGGGAGGTGGCGTTTTCATTTTCCAGAGATCATATTTACACTTCCATACTTGCAAGTATGGAAGTAACAATTAATTATCTGATATTTCTTTCAAAAACTTCTTACTTTTGAGTTCTTTTTCGATGATGCCTTCGATATAATTTTCCAGAACCGCACCGACATCTTTTTTATACTGATCGTCAATTTTTAATTTCGTGCTGACATTAAAATCATGGGTAAAAATTAAGCGGAGAATTTTTACTATATCATTATCAATTTTTCCACCGTGGCCGAATTTCTCATGGCAGGATTGACAAATTACTCCGCCTTCAATATCATCCCAATAGTTTTGCACTGGTTGTAATTTTTCTCGGCAATGCAAACACTCCGACACCTCCGGTTTAAAACCGAGTGCTTCCAAAATCTTAGCGGAAAAAACCGGGATCAAAATCGGATCATCAGCACTTTCTAAATTCTCCAGATATTTCACAAACAATTCAAAAACCTCTGGATGATTTTCGTTTTCTTCCAGAAATTTATCCAGCAGTTCTCCGATATAAAACGCTTTAGCGGTTTTGTCAATGTCGGAGTGGACTTTTTTGAAATGATTCTGAACGACCGCCGAAGTAACGATATAAAAACTTTTGCCTTCGTGAAAAATAAAATCAACCAAACAAAATGGTTCCAGATGCCCACCGAGTTTTGCCAGAATTTTACGCGACCCCTTAGCGATGGCTTTAACTTTGCCCATGTTAAAAGTCAGGACCGTCAAAATCCGATCCGCCTCGCCGTAGTCCATCCGCTTTACAACTATGCCTAAAGTTTTGAGAATCATTTTTCCTTCAAAATCTTCTCTGCCTCTTTGAGTTGATCAAGATTATTAATACCAAGCGCTTCCTGCTCACTCTTAACCGGAATACCGATTACTTTTTTACCTTGTTCCACCGCCAAGCCAATCATATCGGTTAAATAATACTCTTTTTGTGAATTGTCAGAACGTAATTTATCGATATTTGCCCAAAACCAATCGTTATTGAAAATATAAAACCCCGGATTAGATTCCTGAATTTTCAATTCCTTTAGCGAACAATCTTTTTGTTCGACAATTTTGACAATCTCCTCTCTTTTATTTCGAACAATTCTGCCAAATGCCCAATACTCCGGATCTTTAAATTTTACTGTCAGCATTGCAATTGTTGGAGATTCTTTTTTGAATGCATTAATAACTTTTTTAATTGATTTTGGGGCAAACATTGGGTTGTCGCCGTAGCAAACCAAAAGTCCCCTATATTTACCTTCAGCTAAATCTCGTGCCATCATTGCCGCATGACCAGTACCCAAAAGCTCTTCCTGGACTGCATATTTCACATCATCAGCAAAATAACCCATGACCTTTTCCTTTTGGTAGCCGATAACTAAAATAACATCTTTGATACCAAGATTTCTGAATTTCTCAACGGAGTACCAAACCATCGGCTTACCGGCAACTTTAAACATTACTTTTGGCAAACCGGCTTCCTCCGCACCGATTCTTTTCCCTTTTCCAGCTGCCAATATTACTACAACAATATCTTTCATGGTTTTTGATTTATTTTTGGCAGTCGAGGCAAAAGTGTGTTCCTCTGCCATTCAGCCTAATTTTTTTTACTTTTCCGCCACAGGAACAGTGCTTGCCTTCGCGAGAATAAACTTGAAAATGTTCCTGTGCTTGGCCTTTGGTGCCATCGATTTTATAATAGGTATTTTCTGACGAACCACCGTATTTCAAGCCGATTTCAAGTGCCTTAATTATTGATGACCGCAACTTAGCAATTTCATCATCTGAAATGTCTTTTGCCAAACGGGTTGGTAAAATATGCGCCCAAAACAAAGTCTCGTCGGCATAAATATTACCAATGCCGGAAATTAAAGTTTGATCAGTTAGAACTTTTTTAATATTCCGATTTGGCTTGCTTTTAATAATTTTTGCCAGTTCTGCAGAGGTAAATTCTTTATTGAAGGGCTCGATCCCAAGTTCTTCAGATAACTTGTGCCGTAACTCTTCACTATCAAGCAATTTTATCCAGCCGAATTTTCTCATATCGTTGAAAAACAATTTTGAGCCGTCGGTAAAATCAAAAATAACATGAGTTGTTCCGTTCGGAAGTTTAGCCACCCAGTCAGCGGACGGATGCCCACCAGCAACGCGCGACTTTCCGTCATCAAAAATTAACTGGCCAGTCATTTTCAAATGAATTAGCAAATCGTTATCACCCTCAATATCAATGATAATTTGCTTCGCTCGCCGATCAATATTTTTGACTTTTTTCCCAATGATGTCTTTTTTGTCACCATGAAAAAGCTTCGGCACTCGAATTTCAACACCAGCAATTGTTTTCCCAATAATCGCTTTTTGCAAACCTTTTCGAATTGTCTCAACCTCAGGTAATTCTGGCATATGACTCCTTTTTTAAGCAGCCCATGCTATACATGATCTATCATTTGCCTCTAATCTAAAACCTCTCTGAGCGGCATAGTCAGAAAACAATGCTGTCGTTTGAGATCGCTCTTGGGGCGATAATTGATCCACAGTCCTTTCGTCCCCCAGTGGCTCTAATGCTCCTTCGATTGGGATAGCGCCGACATATCCGCAGTACTCATCAGCAGATCCGTCAGTCAATAACTCCTTAATTTGACCATAGTCAATTCTGCTTTCGACCTGTTCCGGCGACCCGCCGCTGGAATCTGGTGCTTTCCAGTTGGCGTATTTTTTCATATCGTCATTCAAAAATTCAGACATTTTCCTCCTCACAAAATTTCAATTAGTTGCTTCAGACTCGTAATTTTTGGGCCGGAGAAATGGCTTAGCCGCTCAGCTGGATCATGGATATTTTTTTCTCGCCGCATCTCGATGGCAATTGCCCTCGGAAACTCTTTGACAATTTCTTCTAAAGCATCACCGCGATCATCAACAATCATAAACTTTTCCTTCTGTTTGACGATTTTTTTTAGATATTCGGCCTTAGGAATTGGGGTGAAATGAAGTTTTTGAAAATATTTGCTAACACTGGTTTTTTTGATTTTTCGCGGCTGAAATTTTGGATGACCGAGCGAGATCATTTCAACTTGATAATTAGGTAATTTTGAAATTACTTTCAGTGAACTTTCAATATCAGGAAATAGATATTTTTTGGCACTGGTCAGCAAACTCTCAATTCGCGCCTGGGATAGGCGGACATTAAATTGGCGGATTTTTTCCAACCGGGCGAGATGATCAGCCGGCAAATAATTGCCATCCAAACACTCGGCATTATAGCTATCACCAACTTCTTGCTTCGAAAATCCCGATTTTTCAATCTGGGAGATCAGATCACTTCGAAATTTTTGCGAATCAAAAAGCACACCGTCAAAATCAATAAAAAGTTTCATATGGACATTATAGCAAATTTTTCTCTTGATTAATTTCTAATAGTCGGATAAAATGATATAACTAGACTATGAAAATGGACGATGAAAAATACTGGCGGAAAATGATAAATCAGGGACTGATTCGGTTTTTTCTATTGAAAGTTCTTTACAAGGACAAGGAAAGTTATGGTTACCGGTTGGTCAAGCGGGTTGAAGAACTTTCGGATGGTTTGTGTCGGCCGACAGAATCAACAATTTATCCAGCGCTGGAGCAACTTTCTTCCGGCGGCTATGTTGAAGTTAACAAAGTTTCTGCTGGTAAAAAAATCAGAAAAATCTATTCCTTGAATGATAAAGGTCGCTCAGCTTTTCGCGCCGCCGCCAAAGCTTATGGCGAAATTATCCCAACTTTGCGCAAAGCAATAATGCTCTAATAAAAAAACACCTCTGGATTGAGAGATTGACAGGCCAGCTGGTGTTATTTTTTAGTTTCGCTGCTAGCAATCATAAATAGCGCAATGATTGCCGCCACAGCAATAAGTAAAAATCCTGCAGCTGTCAACAGAACATAGAGAGTCACGCTACCACTTTGAGAATAAATATCGGCATTGACCTGTCCCTGACGACCAATAAATATCGACACTATCCCAAGGAATATGACGATAATTGGTAAAATGATTTTTGTTCGGATATTCATCTTAAGTTATATTTTAGCAGAGTTATCTAAATTTTTGCAAGTAACAAAAAAAAGACAGCTCTTAGGGCTGTCTTTTTTTGTCTCGTAGTCTCTATGTTGGCGCTGTCCTACTCTCCCAGGACCTTGCGGACCAAGTACCATCGGGGCTGATGGGCTTAACTTCCGAGTTCGGAATGGAATCGGGTGTACCCCCATCGCTATAAGCACCAACATAGAAACCACGAAAAATACATAATAAGCCAGTAATTGCTAGTCAAATTTTAAAAGTTAAAATCACCCGTCTCGACTCGGTCAAGCCGAGGCGGAAATTGATCAATTAGTACTCCACAGCTGAATCCCTCACGGGACTTACACCTAGAGCCTATCAACCCCATAGTCTTTGGGGGATCAAAGATCTAATCTTGTGGACGGCTTCACGCTTATATGCTTTCAGCGTTTATCCAAACCGAACATAGCTACCCAGCGATGGATGAGGGTCATCCAACTGGCACACCAGAGGTTCGTCCATCCCGGTCCTCTCGTACTAGGGACAGCACCACTCAAATCTTTACGCCTACAGCAGATTAGGACCGACAATCTATTACTTGATAACCACATCAATTACTGAAATTTATCTGTGGCGATCCAATGCGAATTGGATTCTGCATATCGCTATGCAGTTTAGACTATATCTTCTCCGACACTTTGTTCGGAGTTTGGCATGTAGTCGTTGAGGATTTCAAAAGAGCTAATAATTCTTCTTTTTTACGAATACGTCTTTTTCCACCAGCATTCATCTTGTAAGCTAGTTTGATGATTTCAGCCATTCCAACTGATGTTCGGTGTCTGCCAGAGCAGATTATTCGAACAACAGAATAGAATATTTTGAAATCAAGCTTTTTAGATGTAAGCAAATGGTTGAATTCAAAGAATGGAATAACTTTTGTTATAAGGTCAGCCCGATCTCGGACGACATAGACAAAAGTCTCATCCTTTGAATTCCGGTGATTTGGTTTAATGTAGCCGCAGCCTAAAACTTTTTCAACAAGTTCTAGAACATTTCGGCTCTGGAAATTCTGTGAAACATGAAACTCCGGAATCACAGACATTCCTAAAGGCAAGTCTTTTCGTATCGCAAAAGCGATGTGAAAGCTGCCTTCACCATCAACCAAACCACAAACGTACCCGCGCAAAAACTCTTTTGACCTTTCCTGCTGATTGTCTGCACTGGATGAATTTTCACTTTGTAACATATTTCTATAATACAAAGTACCACCAGATACTACAAGTCCTATTAGGACTACAGAGTTCCCAGCATATAGCCAAATTTATAGACAGCGCAATATTCCACTGTCTCACGACGTTCTGAACCCAGCTCGCGTACCCTTTTAATTGGCGAACAGCCAAACCCTTGGGACCTTCTTCAGCCCCAGGATAGGACGAGCCGACATCGAGGTGCCAATCCGCATCGTCTATGTGGTCTATTGGATGCGATCAGCCTGTTATCCCCGGGGTAACTTTTATCCGATGAGCGGTCCGATTATCATAAATGCGGACCGGATCACTAAATCCTGGTTTCCCACCTGTTCGACTTGTAAGTCTCACAGTCAAGCACGCTTATGCTTTTATACTTTCACTCCGATTTCCATCCGGAGTAAGCGTACCTTTGAACGCCTCCGTTACAATTTAGGAGGCAACCGCCCCAGTTAAACTACCCGTCAGATACTGTCTCTCCCGATCGATTCCGGTCGGGTGGTTAGAAGCCAGAAAGTAGAAGAGTGGTATTTCACTAGTGAGTCGCGCCTCGCTGCCGCTCACCGCTCCAAGAATGGATGACTAATGTTTCTAATGACTAATAACTAATATTTACGAATATTTGTATTATTCGTTATTGGCTATTAGGATATTCGTTATCCGTTCTTGGTTGCGTCGAACGATAGTGAGACGCGATTCTCCCACCTATTCTACACATCTAAATCCTAGATTCAATATCTAACTATAGTAAAGCTCCACGGGGTCTTTCCGTCTTGCTGC
>CAZHFJ010000002.1:0-20325 GCA_964531145.1 uncultured Candidatus Saccharibacteria bacterium
ACAGGGCGGTTCGTCCCCTGGGAGTTTCTCACAAAACGCGTTTAAATTGCGCGGTTTGTGTTTTTCAGCCAGCCACCGATCATCCTGCCGATCTCTTGCAATTTTTCTTCAAAAGAAATATATTTTTTCTGGTTAATAACCCTGGTATCATAACAAAGCCGAAAGAGGATTTTCAGAAAGTCGGTTTTTGTTGAAGCAGCCTTAAGCCCGATAATTTTTTCCTGAGCCGCTTCAAAGCTTATTCTTGAAATAATTTCTAAAAGATCAACAATCGTGTTTTCCGTTTTAGCTACCAATACTTGCGATTTCTTGGGAAAATTGTCAATTTCCAGATAAAATTCTTTGTAGGAATCGTAAATTTTCTGGAACAAAGGGATTTCTTGCATGGATGACTCCTTTCTAAAAATTATTAGCTTGGAAAATTTGTTTTTGGCTTGGAAGGAATTTCGGCGAGGAAAGCGGAAAAAAATTGATGTTCAGATTTTTGAGCGAAATCTTGAAGACAATTTGTTTGCTCTGCACCAAAAACTTGCAGATGGTATTTACCAGCATGGAAATTATACCTCATTTTACATCACCGATCCAAAACGGCGGAAAATTCATAAAGCTTGCGTTCGTGACAGAGTTTTGCATCACGCAGTTTACCGAATTCTATATCCGATCTTTGACAAAAGTTTCATTTATGATTCATATTCCTGTCGGCTAAAGAAAGGAACGTACAAAGCGATTGACCGTTTGGAAATTTTCGTCAGAAAAATCAGCAAGAATTATTTTGGCAAATGTTTTGTTCTGAAGTGTGATATTAAGAAGTTTTTTGCCAGCGTTGATCAGGGGATTCTTTTGAAAATTATTGAAGGGAAAATATTTGATCCCGAAACTTTATGGCTGGTTAGAGAAATTATTGAAAGTTTCAATTCAAGAGAGAGAGAGTACCTGCCTGCCGGCAGGCAGGAAACCGGTCTGCCGATCGGCAACTTAACCAGCCAGCTTTTCGCCAATATTTATCTAAATCAGTTTGACCAATTTATTAAACATCAGTTTCGAGTCAAATACTACACCAGATATACTGATGACTTTGTCATAATATCAAACAGCGCTGAATTTTTGACTAGTTTGATACCGAAAATCAAAAAATTTCTGCTGGATAATCTAAAGCTAGAATTACATCCGGACAAAATTATCATTCGAAAACTCCGGCAGGGAGTTGATTTTCTCGGCTATGTTGTCTTGCCTCACTATCGAATTTTGCGGACAAAAACGAAAAAGCGGATGTTGAAAAGAATCGATCAGAAAAATTTAGCATCATATTTGGGACTTTTAGGACATTGCGCAGCGGATAAATTGAGGAATTCAATAAACAAAATTTGTGCTAGAATTAGAGTATGATTCAAATGTTGGTTCTAATTTCGCTGTTTCTTATTCCGGCCTATATTTTTCGTTTTTCAATCGTTGGGATTCCGACAAATGTTTTTGAGATCGCTGTTCTTGTCACTTTTATTTACTTTGTTGTCAGCTGGATCAGAAATAATCGCCAATTTCCGCAGAAATATCAAAAGCTAAAATTCGGCTCGATTTTTGCCTATCTTTTGCTCCTCGCTTCCTTTATCTCTATTTTTGTCGCCGATGATAGAACCCGGGCACTGGGAATTTTCAAGGGTTGGTTTCTGGTTCCGATCGTGCTTTACTTTATCATCATCAACACTTTTGATCGGGCGAAAATTAAATATCTCTCTATTCCGCTTTATTTCTCCCTGATCACAATTTCTTTTTGGGCAGTCCTGCAGAAATTAGGTGTAATCTCGACTCTTTTTTATCAGGTCGAAGATCTCGGTTTCGCTGATTACCTCGCCCGCTTTCGAGCTTTTGGTCCTTTTGAATCGCCAAATTATCTAGCGATGTTTGTGGTGCCGATGATTTTCTTATCTCTGCCAATTTTAGAACTTGTCAGACGCCGAACTGATCAGATTTTGATTCTCACTACATTCATTTTTCCGCTTTATGCGCTTTATGCTTCGCATTCTCTTGGCGGGCTTTTAGCAATTGGCTTTGCCACAGTCAGTTTCTTGGCTTTTCGCTTAGCCAAGGAGGGCAAAATTCAAACCCAAGAGGAGAAGCGGAAGCTTCTGACAACAATTCTCGGATTAATTATTGTTGCGGTAATTTTTTCTATCATTTTCTCCTCAATCAGCCAGGAAACTTATAGCCGCAATATTCGGATGGAAATTTACCGCTATGCCGGACAGCTAATTACAACCCATCCAATATTAGGCATTGGGCCGGGCGAATTTCAGCAAGCAGTCGAGAGTATCTCCAAAAGCAACGCCGGTTTTCAACTTTATGGGCTTTCTTACGCCTTGCATCCGCATAACGTTTATCTGGCTTTTTGGCTGAACCTCGGCATTGCAGGTCTTCTATTTTTCCTAATTTTGCTGATTTACTTTTTTGTCAAAATCGGCAGAAGCGCTGGCGGTGTTTTCTTGACCTCAGCCTTGTGTGCGGCAATGTTGGCGATTTTAGTTCACGGCATTGTTGATACCACATATTTCAAAAATGATCTCTCGGCGATTTTCTGGTTAATTTTAGCCCAAAGTTTGATAGTTGGAGCAAAAAATGGACAACCAAGCAGCCAGTAGTAAATTCGATAAGTTATTACGTATTGTCAGTAAGTTTTTTCTTTATCTCCTGATCATCTATTTGCCTTTGCAAGAGCTTTTTCTTCATCTCCTTGAAAGTTACACCCATCTGTCAGTGGCGAAAATTTTCTGGATGAGCCATTTTTATGAGCCGTTGATTGTTCTGATTATTGCTACTTATCTGCTTAAATTTGCGATTGAGAGAAAATTGCCAAGAATGCCAAAGTTTGACATCTCCCTCTTAATTTTTCTCTTTCTGGCTGTGCTTATGGTTGTGATTCGGCACAGCGATCTCTCTCGCGGACTCGAGGGGCTAAGATTTTTGACTCTGCCTTTTGTCATTTATATTTTGGCCAGGCTCTCGGATTATCAAAATCCGAAACGACTGACCAAAACTTATCTTTTTATCGCCCTAATTTTTGCCGCCATTGGTGTTGTTGAGTTTTTTCTTCTGCCGGCAGGCTATATGGCGACATTTCTGGGGGTTAGCAATTTCGGTTTTGGCCAAAATTCTCTAATCTCGACGCCGCAAGCAACCGCACTTCTGGCTGGTCCGAACCAGCTGGCATCGTATCTCATACTGGCGTTTTTCTATCTAATGCATCAATTTTTTACTTCGAAGAAGCCAATTCTCAGTGAAGGTAATAGTTATTTCTTAATTCTTGTCGCCTTAGCAATTGGCTTGACTTTCTCCCGCTCAGCGCTGCTTGGTTTAGTTTTTGGCGCTGTCTGGATGTTTGTCTATTTTGGCCGCAGCGCCAGAAGCAAAATTATTTATTCAATCCTCTTTATTGTTATGGTTCTTTCGGCCGCAGTGTCGCTGGCGCTGATGAATGGAGAGCTGCCTCGCGATCTTTTGGCTCACGGCACTTCTTTTTCACAGCACCTATTTGCGACAAAAGACAGCTTCTTGCAATTTATTCATGGTGGTGTGGCCAAAATTCTCTTTGGCTTTGGCGTTGGTTCTGCCGGACCGACAGCGTTGAAACTTGGAGGGATAATAACCGAAAATTACTACTTGCAGATTCTGTTTGAGGTCGGGGTCATTGGTTTCATCTACCTGGTGATTTTCTTGGCTGGCGTTATTACCAGGCTCTACAGAGGCTCAAAAACTTTATTCTTTGCCTTTATCGCCCTCCTAGTCAACGCCCTTTTTCTCCACATCTTTTCTGATAACCCAGTGATGGCCGTGACAGTGTTTATTATCGTTGCGGCGGTGATAAACGTTGAGAATAATAACTTAGCTCAAAACGCAAAACTCAAAACGCAAAATTGAAACTTTAAAATCAAAACTGCTAGATAGTTTGTAGTTTTTAGTTTAAGTTTTGACTTTTGAATTTTAATTTTTGAGTTATGGCAAGAATTTTAATTGACGGTCGTTTTATTGGAGTAGGCGAGTCAATCGGTCGCTATACTTTGGGTGTTTTGCATCATCTGTTGGAAATTGACAAAGATAATCACTACTCCTTGCTTGTCCGACCAGCAGGCGTAAAGCAGACAAAAGCACATGGCCTCTGGAGTCAGGAAAACCCCAAAATTGAAGTTCTAGATGTTCCTCATTATTCGCTAGAAGAGCAAACTAAACTTTTGATCTGGCTCAATAAAAAGCCCTACGATCTGGTTTATTTCACCCAGTTTAATCATCCGGTAATGTACAGGCGGCCATATATTATTACAATTCACGATTTGACGACTTTCGGTTATTTCCACTATCAAAATCCGCTGAAGGTGGCAATGTTTAAAAAGGTGATGAAGTCGGCAGTTTTTGACTCGAAAAAAATAATTTCGGTTTCACAAACGACTAAAGATGAGCTTTTGGACCATTACAAAGTCGACAAAAAGAAAATTGAAGTAATTTATCCCGGAATTGATGCGAACTATTTGCGGATTGCAAAAATGAATGTTGCTGATCAGAAAAAGCTGGGCAATAAATTCAAGAAAGAATACGGCATCGAGGGAGAGTATTTGCTCTATATTGGAATGTGGAAGAAACACAAGAACCTCAAACGCTTGTTGCAAGCGTTTCAAAAAGTCAAAAGTCTAGAAGATCTCCAACTAGTGCTGGTAGGGAAGATTGATCAAAGGGAGCTGGAGGTGATTGCCGAGATTGAAAAAATCAATGGCCATTCAATAGATAAAGCCAAAAGTCTCGATCCGGTGTTTGCCAGCGGTTTTGTGGCTGAGGAATTGTTGCCAGCTGCTTATGCCGGAGCGCTGGCTTATATCACCCCGTCTTTGAATGAAGGTTTTGGCCTGCCCCCACTAGAGGCGATGTCCTGCGGCACACCAGTAATTGCCGCCAATATTTCAGCAACACCAGAGGTCTTAGGCGATGCACCACTCTATTTTGATCCGTATAAGCCAGACGATATGGCCGAGAAAATCACTGCAGTTGTTTCTGATCTGAAATTGCGACTGGAAATGCAGAAAAAGGGCTTTGAACGAATAAAATTGTACTCCTGGCAAGAAACCGCCAAAAAAACATCGGAAGTAATAAAAGAAGTTTTATCAAATAAGTCAAATTAGGCCAATAGGAGTTATTAGACCGATTTGTTTTTTGGACAAAAAAATAGGCGCCAACTGGCGCCCTGGGCATGGTTACGTTCGTTCTTGACCTACTCTACTTGCCGACCGAATTGGTCGGCGATGAAAGCGTCGGGGTATTGCGACCTTATCGTCTCCAGTACCCCGGTCGGCTTGGCATCAAGCCGGCAGGCATCACCGGGTAATGCTTCCCATTTATCGGTATTGGGGTTGTAGAAAAGCAGCGCCTAGCATCTCGCTCCCGATGGAGCGGTGAACGACCTTTTCTTATAGACGTGACAGATATAGAAACGTTTAGCAGTGGCAGCTGTTTCCATCCTGTTTGCCTCCATCGTTTTGGTAGTAGCTTATTTATACCCCCGAGGCAGAGGAAAGTCAAGCCCAGTTTTTTTTCGAAGGTCAGGCTTCAGCTTGCTGATTTCCACGATAAATCGTGGGCTACGCGGAGTGAACTCCGGAGATCACACTTTAGTGTGCTGCTACCACGTTAAAACGTGGTCTACGGTCCACTTCTGGAGCCCAAGCTTTAGCTTGTTTTTCAACACACTGAAGTGTGGTCTACAACTATAATGCTTCAACACAACGTTGTGTTGAAGTGGATATCTTTTTCTGTCTAGGTCCAAACACATCGTGTATATATTGATAGAATAATACCTTGCATCGTTGTAAAAATTTTGCTAGCTTGTGAGTATAGCAACCTTGTCTGCCGCCTGCCTGCAGGACGGGCAGGGCAGATAGGTATAACAATTTAACAATTTCTATGTCTAATCTTACTATTTTATCAGCGCTTGGCGCTGCGATTATCGCCATTATTTATGGTATCATTCTGATCCTCGCTATCAATAAAAAACCCAGCGGCTCGAAAAAGATGGTTGATATTGCTAAGGCAATTGCTGATGGTGCCAAGACCTATCTTAATCGTCAATATAAAACTCTGGCTCTGGTCGCGGTTATTATTTTTACAATTCTTCTTTACCTTCTTGGTTGGAAGATTGCTGTTGGTTTCCTTTCTGGCGCCGCTCTTTCAGCTATCGCTGGCTATATCGGCATGAACGTCTCAGTCAGAGCCAATGTTCGCACAGCCGAAGCGGCAAAGTCAGGAATTGCATCTGCTCTTTCCGTTAGCTCCAAAGCTGGCTTAGTTACCGGGCTTCTAGTGGTTGGTCTCGGGCTTCTAGCTGTTGTTGTTTTCTACCTAATATTTGCTGACACAACTTCCTTGATTGGGCTCGGTTTTGGTGCTTCTTTGATCTCAATTTTTGCCCGGCTCGGTGGCGGCATTTACACCAAAGGCGCCGATATTGGCGCTGATCTCTCTGGCAAAATTGAAGCTGGGGTTCCTGAGGACGATCCGCGCAATCCAGCGGTGATCGCCGATAATGTTGGTGATAATGTCGGTGACTGTGCCGGTATGGCAGCTGACCTTTTTGAAACCTATATTGTTGCCTTGATTGCCGCGATGCTCATTGGCTCATACTACTTTGGCGATTTCCAGAATGCTGTTTTGTATCCATTAGTCATTGCTGCAGCGGCAATTCTCTGCACAATCATCGGCAGCTGGTTTGTGCGATTAGGAAAGCGATCAGGCAACATCATGGTGGCACTATATAAAAATCTTTTTGTTTCCGGAATACTCTCTTTGCTGGCGCTATACTTTATTACTCAGTTTTTAATGAAGAATAATGGGCACTATTTGCCGCTTCACCTCTACTACACAACAATTATTGGCGTCGTAATCACACTCCTTATGATGATGGTAACGCAGTACTACACCTCGAAAAGCTTTTCGCCCGTTCGGACAATTGCCCTTGGATCAGCCACTAGCACCTCTACTAATATTATCAATGGGCTGGCGATTGCTATGAAATCAACTATTCTACCAGCGGTCTTTATTGCTGGCGGTGTAATTTTGGCTTATCACTTTGCCGGCGTTTATGGTATTGCCATCACTGTCACTACCATGCTTGCCTTGGCTGGCGTTATTGTGGCGATTGATGCCTTTGGCCCGGTGGTTGACAATGCTGGTGGTATTGCAAAGATGGCCGAACTGCCAGAGGAGGTGCGTAAAAACACCGACGCGCTCGATGCTGTTGGTAACACGACCAAAGCAGTGACCAAGGGTTATGCCATCGCCTCGGCTGGGCTTTCTGCCATTATCCTTTTCTCCTTTTACATCGAGGAGTTGGCAAAATCAGGCAAAGCGCTGCATTTTGAGCTTTCTGACCCCTATGTGATCGCTGGTTTGCTTATTGGTGGCATACTGCCGTATTATTTTGGTTCGGCAGCGCTCCAAGCAGTTGGTCGGGCTGGGAGCGCGGTGGTGGCTGAAGTCAGGCGGCAGTTTAGCCAGATTTTTGGTCTGAGAGAGGGCAGAACGCAACCTGATTATAAAAAATGTGTTGATATTGTCACCCAATCAGCGCTAGCCGAGATGGTGGTACCGACTTTAGTCATCGTGCTTTTGCCGATTATCGTTGGTTTTGTTTTGGGCCCGACAACACTCGGCGGCATGCTGGTTGGTATTATTATTGTTGGTATCTTTGTGGCGATTTCAATGACTAACGGTGGCGGAGCCTGGGACAATGCAAAGAAATACATTGAGGAGAGCCAAGGGCACGGCAAAGGCAGCGAGGCACACTGGGCAGCAGTTATTGGCGATACTGTCGGTGATCCCTACAAAGATACTGCTGGCCCGGCAATCAACCCAATGATTAAGGTAACAAACATCATCGCGCTTTTGATTGTGCCGTTCATCGCTAATCCCTATAGTCTGAAAATTCGGCTGATCATCGTTGCTTGCGCTTTTGTTGTTTTTCTCGCTTACGTGCTATTGAGGAGGAGTTATAAAATACCTGCCCGCAGCTGCTACAGCGTTGCAGGCGGGAAAGAGTACCGAGCTAGAAAACCTGCCTCGCCTGTCTCGCCGTCGGTCTCGGCTGGGCAGAGCCCAGACGGAAACCAAGGCGGGCCGACAGGCGGGAAGACAAGGACCAATGGATAAGAATGGTGATATTAAACTGACTTTTGATCGAATTGAGGGGGATAGAGCTATGCTTGTTGATGGGAAGGAAGAAATTGTCATTGCCAAAAAATTCCTGCCAAAAGATGCCAAGAAAGGCGATGTACTACATTTAGCGCTCTTTACTGATGCTGATGCAACTGAACGCCAGCAAAAAACCGCCAGAGAACTTTTAAATGAGATATTAAACGACGGGAAGTAAAAAGTTTAGTCTAGAAAATGAGAAGCGTCCCTGGACAACCCAGGGACGCGTGGTTTACTGCTGCAGAAGAGCTGATGTTAGTGCCCACTCATCAGGGTCCTCAGCTCCCTCTCCCTGAGCACTTTAGATTCGTCAGGGTCGAGATTGCTGGGCTCTTTAGTCGGGCCAGCTTCTTCTTTGCTCTCATCCCCGGATCCCCGGGCGGCTCTGATGGGCTTGCCGCGCTTGGCGTCCTTTCGTCGTAAGAGATCAACGACTTCGGGATGGCCCTTTTCGATGGCCAGGTCAAGTGGGATTTTGCCGTTCTTAGTTGCCTGGTTGACCGTCAAACGGCCGCCCTTGCGGCCCAAGAGAATACGGACCACTTCTACATATTGTTCCTCTCGGCCAGTGGCTGCGAAATGTAACGGCGTCCATCCCTGATCATCATAACTGTTAGCACTGGCACCGTGTTCGAGAAGCAGATTGACGATGGCGGGGTGGCCGCTGTTGCAGGCATGCATCAGTGGTGTCCATTTGTTGCGACACTTGGCATCTACTGGTGCCCCGCGACCCAGAAGATAGCGAACCACTTCCAGGTGGCCCCTGGCAGCAGCCAGATGCAACGGCCTATCACCGACAATGTCAGAGCAATTGACTGTAGCTCCGCCTTTGAGTAGACGTGCGACCTCATTCAGCTTTCCAGCATCTGCCGCATTGTGTAGTGGCGTTCGGCGTAGATCGGGCTCCCGACCACCGGACGAGTGCAGCATTTTGCCCCTCCGCGTTTAAGCCCGCCGGCTGTGTTTTTGGGGATGCTTGGAAAACTGTATCAAAAGTGCTTATTAAAATCAAATATTTTTTGACTTGATATTTAAAATTCTCCTCTGTATGATTGAGGGGAGAAATAAATTTAGCTAAATATGGTGGCTAAGAAAAAAGCTCCGAAATTAAAATCGAAGCGAAGAGTTTCTGCTAAAAAAGCCAAGGAGCTTCTAGCTCGAATTTTGCTCTGGAAGCGCATCAAATGGCCGGCAATCGTTGCTATTGCCATTATCGTTACCTTTTTTTTGCTATTTGCCAGCTACTCAATTATTTATGCTAAAACATCGTATCGCAATATTTACATCGGCGATACCAGCCTTGGCGGCAAGAAAAAAGATGAAATTGCCGCGATTTTGAAAGAAAAGAGCAATGAGTTTTTGAAGTCCGATATAATTCTTAAATATCAACCATCAGAGGGTGAAAGCAAAACCTACACTCTCAAAAGCTCTGACGCGGGCATTGTCTATGGTCTCGATAAGACTACGGACGAAGTTTATGCTGTTGGTCGCAGCGGCAAGGTACTGCGAAGTTTCTACCAGCAGCTAAAAACGATGTTTGTGCCATATAAAGTTGATGCTGCCTATATGGTTAATGACGAAGCTTTGACGAAAAAAATTGCTGATATTGCTTCTGAGGTTGATTTGCCAGAGAAAGATTTTTCTTTGAAATATAGTGGGAACGGAGTGTTCGAGCTTTCAACCGAGAAGCAAGAAGGAAAACGCATCGATCAGCAAAAACTGATCGATAATGTCAAATTTCTAATTTCTAATGTCAAAAATTCTGAAATCGTCTTTAAATCCGAGCGCTTTGTGCCGCAAATCACTGAGGAGAATGCCCAAAAAACTCTCTCAGATGCTAATAGAATTCTAGCTGCCGGAGAATTAAATTTAACTTTTGCTGAAAAGAATTTTACTCTTGACACTGATACTATTGCAGGACTCTTAGGCTCTCGGCCGAAAAAGAGTGGACTGGAGATCTATCTTCTTGGTGAACGAGTCTCTAAACAAGTCGATGCAATTGCTTCGGTGATTGATCGGCCAGCTGGCGACGCGGTCTTATCTATTGTGAATGGCGCAGTTGTTGTCTCTGGTGAGTCGCAAGATGGCCGCCAGTTAGATCGCGCCCAAACTAAGATTGATATTGAAAACGCCATTCTTGCGAGAATCAGCCCGGAAAGTTCAGCTGTAGGTCCAAAACAAATCTCATTAAAAGTAACAATTGCTAAGCCGGAGATAGATTCAGCAAAAATCCAAACCTATGGCTTGAAGGAGCTGGTTGGGAGCGGCACGACTTCATTTGCCAAATCGCCCTCTAATAGAATTCATAATATTAATGTCGGGGTCAAAACAATTAGTGGCGCCCTTGTTAAGCCAGGCGAAACATTTTCAACTCTCAAGCGTCTAGGCAAAGTTGATGCTTCAACTGGATACTTGCCGGAGCTGGTGATAAAAGAAAATAAAACTGTGCCGGAATATGGCGGCGGGCTTTGCCAGGTTTCGACCACACTTTTCCGTGCCGCTTTGAACACCGGGGTGAAGATTACAAAGCGCCAGAATCATAAATATCGAGTTTCATATTATGAGCCGCCAGTCGGCATGGATGCGACAATTTATGATCCAGCGCCAGATTTCCAATTTATCAATAACTTTGGCAGCTATATTTTTATTCAGGGCCGTGTTTCTGGCACAAAAATCACTTTTGAGTTTTATGGCACCAAGGATGGCCGGAGCATTGAGATCGGCACGCCGGAGATGTTTGATCCGGTTGATCCTGGCCCGCCAATTGAAATTCCTGATGCTAGCTTAGCGCCAGGGGAGAGGAAATTGTTAGAAAAAGCTCATCAAGGCGCATCAGCAAAGTTTCACTATAAAATCGCCCGAGCTGGGCAGGTTTTGCAAGAAATTGATTTCTTATCAAAATATGTTCCCTGGCCAGAGAAGTGGTTAGTTGGTCTGGCGGCACCAGTTGATCCAAATGCCGGCACAACTCCGGTCGATCCAAATGCAACGCCACAGCCTAGCGGGTAATTTGTTCTCAAAACAAAATAGGCGGCCGCTGTTGTGCGGTCCGCCCGGAAGTTAGTGCCGTATCAAGCTGTCAAAATGCCAGGCGATAGTGATCAGAATGATTACTGTTACAGACAGTAATACCGCCACGACTAGCCTGATCCTCCGGCGGCGGTTGCGGCGACGTCTTCCGTCCAAGACGCAAAGATTTAGATTCAAGGCAGCCACCTCCGGTTGAAGTCATACTGCAACTGCAGCTAAATATAGTTAATATTATATTTTTTGTCAATTCTGTGCTAGAGTGTTGCCAATGGATTACTTAGATCGAAGAATCAACAACTTAAACATCCTTGGTTATCTATTGCAACTGGCGCCGTTTGTCCGCGCGGTGATTTTGACCGGCTCGATGACAACCGGCAGTGCGGGAAAGAGGAGTGATATTGATCTCTTAATAATCACCACTCAAAAGCGGCTCTACACGGCACGTTTTTTTGTCACTTTTGGGGCAACTTTGACTGGGTTACGGAGAAAACCAGACGATAAACGTCCCGCTGGCAAATTCTGTCTTAATTATTACCTTACGGTCAATGATTTAGACATCAAACCGCACACCCAGCGTTGTGCAAATTTCCACCGCTACATTGTAAATATCTGGGATCGTGATGGGGTTTATGAACGGATCCTACGCGAGAATTTTTGGTTGAAAAATTTTAAGGTTGTAATTAAAAATCAAAATAATACTTTGCTCCTGAAAAAGAATTTCCCAATTAGGCGATTGGCGATCTTGGGAGTTTTTAGACGAATCTTTGAATTGCTTTTTGCTGGCCATTTTGGAAATTCCATAGAACGTAAGTTATTCATTTGGCAAAAGCAAAAAATTATTAGCTCCGCGCTTTACAAAAATAATAAATCAACCATAGCAGTTTCTAAAAATGAGCTTCGTCTGCACCCGCAGAAGGGTTGACTTTTTCGGATGATTTTAGTAAATTATAAGTGGCAGCACGGTCCCCCCTTCCGGGCTGCCACTGTTTTCGGAAGTCGGATGACGGAAGACGGAAAGGGGGATGGAGGGCAGTCCTCCTTTTTTGTTGCCGTCATTGCGAGGAGAAGCGACGCGGCAATCCATCCGGAAAGATTGCTTCGCTGTGCTCGCAATGACAAACAAAATATTGACAAGATGTAAAGTTTGCTTTACAATGGATAATACAGAAATCCTGAATCATGAATTGCGAATTCTGAATTATGGTTTCTAAATCCATAATTCCTGATTCATTATTCATAATTCATTTTTTTACCGGAGGTAAAAATGTTGAAGCCATTAGGTGATCGAGTATTGATCGAGCCATTAGCAGCCGAAGAAGTTACTAAGGCTGGTATTATCATCCCTGACAGCGCTAAGGAAGAGCGCTCAGAAGGGCGTGTTGTTGCCATAGGTACTGGCATTGTTAAAGGCAAAAAATATGAATTTTCTGTCAAAGTCGGCGACAAAGTTTTATATGGCAAATATTCCGGTGAAGAAGTCAAAATTGACGGCAAGGAATATAAGGTAGTTAAAGAAGAAGAAATTATTGGGGTTTTATAAATTATAAATAAGGAAGTAAAAACTCCCACAGATATTACATCACAGATGGACACTGATAAAAAAATCTGTGAAAATCTGTGAACAACTATCTGTGAGAGTTTATGTTCAATATAAATTAAGGAGAAATATGGCAAAGCAAATTAAATTTTCCGAAGAAGCAAGGAAGGGACTGCAGATCGGCGTCAATAAATTAGCCGATACGGTGAAAGTCACTCTCGGGCCAAAGGGCCGCAATGTTGTTCTTGACAAAGGTTTTGGTGCGCCAACAATTACTAATGATGGCGTGACAATTGCTAAAGAGATTGAACTCGAGGATAAATTTGAAGATATGGGTGCCCAGCTGATCAAAGAGGTGGCACAAAAGACCAATGATGTTGCTGGTGATGGTACAACCACCGCCACACTTTTGGCCCAGTCAATGATAAACTTAGGCCTGAAAAATGTTGCCGCCGGCGCTAATCCAATGGCAATTCGCCATGGGATCGAAAAGGCCACCGAGGTAATTATCTCGGCTATCAAGAAAAATGCCAAGGAGGTTGCCGGCAAGGGTGAAATTGCTCAAGTTGCCTCAATTTCGGCCGCTGACTCGGAAGTCGGAAACTTGATCGCAGAGGTGATGGACGAAGTCGGCAAAGATGGCGTCATCACGGTTGAAGAATCTAATACATTTGGGCTTTCTAAAGAAATGGTTGAGGGTATGCAATTTGATGAAGGCTATATTTCGCACTATATGGTGACTGATACTAATCGAATGGAGGCAGTCTATGAAAATCCAAAGATCTTGCTTACTGACAAGAAAATCTCCAGCATCCAGGAAATTTTACCGCTTCTGGAATCTTTGGCTAACTCTGGTCAGAAAGAGCTCATAATTATTGCTGAAGATGTTGATGGCGAAGCGCTGGCAACTTTGGTTGTCAATAAACTTCGAGGTACTTTCAATGTTCTCTCCGTCAAGGCTCCAGGATTTGGTGATCGCAAAAAAGAAATGCTCGAAGATATCGCGGTGTTGATAGGCGGGCAGGTTATCTCCGAAGATACCGGCACAAAACTTGATAGTGTAAAAGTGGAGATGCTTGGTGAGGCGCGCAAAATTGTTGCCGATAAAGACAAGACTACAATTGTTGAAGGCAAAGGAGAAGCTTCCAAGATCAAAGCCAGAGTCGAAGCCATCAAGAAACAGATCGAAGCTACAACGTCTGATTATGATAAGGAAAAACTAGAGGAAAGATTAGCAAAACTGGCCGGCGGTGTTGGTGTGATTAAAGTTGGCGCAGCTACTGAAGTTGAGCTTAAAGAGAGAAAGCATCGAGTTGAGGATGCGGTTGAAGCGACAAAAGCGGCAATCGAAGAAGGAATTGTTGCCGGCGGCGGGGCGGCATTAGTTGATGCCATCCCAGAGCTGGCGAATTTGGCAAATGATGGTGATGAAGCAATTGGTGTTGAAATTGTTCGCCGAGCGTTGGAAGAACCGATGCGAATGATTGCCGAAAATGCCGGCGTTGATGGTGGGGTTGTGATTGAAAAAGTTCGCAATATGGAAGCTGGTGAAGGTTATAACGCGGAAACTGGCGAGTATGGAAATATGATCAAATTTGGAATTATTGATCCAGCAAAAGTCACTCGCAGCGCTTTGCAAAATGCCGCCTCGGTTGCCGCGATGTTTCTAACAATGGAAGCAGCAGTGGCAGAAAAGCCGGAGAAAAATCCACCAGCCGGCGGAGGAATGCCGGGGGGAATGGATCCCTCTATGATGGGAATGTAACTACACGGATCTGACACACGGATAGAACACGGATAAATACATTAAAAGTAAATGGACTGAATAAAAAAATCCCCCCGAGAAATCGGCGGGGATTTTTGCTTTTCTGGGCTTATTTTGATATATATTAAATAGTCATCTATGAAAAGGAGTGGATATCGATGTCCGATGATCGCCAGTATGTAATCATCGAGATTATTAACACGCCTCCGGGCGATGCCCCCGAAGAACTTCGGCAGAGGTGGATCGGTTGTTGTTTTCTGGCTCTTGGGCCGATTGAGCGGCCTAAAGTTGGTATTCTTTCGCAGGAAGCGAATCTTCAGGACAAGGTCATTTCATATGAAGCCATTCCAGGAGTGGCTTTTGCAGCATTAAAGAAACACGATCCAGAAGCAGAGCAGCAATGGCGTAATCTTGCCCCCTATCTTTTTGGGAATGACGTTAAGGGGACTATCGGTTTTGATGAGTCATGCTGCAAGATATTGAGGCAGGCAAGATAGTTGTAGGATAACGAGCGAACACAAACGGAACCGGATGTTCCGCTTTTTTAATCCAATAGTAAAACAATTTAGCAATTTAGCACAAAGATTGCCGCGGCTGTCGCCTCGCAATGACAGTTGGCTAGGCCAATTCAGCCCTAGCGCCGGCCGGCACGACCTCCGGTTTAGCCATTTCAAAGTTATCTTTGACAATAATTTTCTTTTCTTCGATTTTGACAATCGCCGAGGAATGAATTATTCGCTGATCAAAAAGCTTCTTTAAATAGATGCGAACAATTGAAAGCGTTGAACTCTCAATTACGTAGTCATTAACGATCCCCAGATACTGCCCTTTTTTAGTAAAAACTTTCTCGCCGATAATTTTCGCCCGTTTTCGATATTTTTTATGTAGACGGACCATTTCCGCCGGCGGCACCAGGCTTTCCTCATTTTGGATAATCAGCGCGCTTTTTGACAGTTCGACAATCTCTTTGCCGGATATAAATTTTAAATGACGGATAACTCCAAAAGATCGAGCAATTGCTGCCTCAACTGTACCTTCGTCTTCATCAATAAAAAAGTCAATCAGTTCGGCAACGCGACTCTGATTTTCAACCTCAAAAATCACAAGGCCCCTGATTTTTGAGAATTCAATCAACATAGCCTTATTATAACAAAATTTAGAACTAGTTTGCTCTCTCAATGTAGCTGCCGTCTCGCGTATCGACAATGATTTTGTTGCCTTCTTTAATGAAAAGGGGGACAGCAATTTGTTTACCGGTTTTGATTGTTACCAATTTAGTCACAGTTCCAGCGCTGTTGCCTTTAACACCCGGAGGAGCAGAGGCGACCTCAAGGGTCATTTTGATTGGTAGATCAATGTTTATTGGTTTGTTTTGAAAATAGAGAATTTCAACCGGCGAGTTTTCAGCCAAATACCCTAAACTCTCACCGAGGTGGGAGTTTGGAAGCTCAAATTGCTCATAATTTTCATTATCCATAAAGTAAGAATTCTGTCCGTTATAATAGAGAAATGTGGCTGATTTTTTCTCAAGCTCCGCTTTATTAAATTTCTCCGAGCCCTGAAAAGTCCGAGGAATTGTTGCACCGGTAATTAGATTTTTAAGACGAGTACGCATTATCGCGCCGCCACGCCCAAGTTTTGAATGCTCTGAAAAAATAACGACGCAAGGATCGCCATCAACAATAATCTTAATCCCGACTTTTAAGTCAGTCAGTGAAAGCATAATATAAATTCAAAACTTAAAACTCAAAACGCAAAACTGAAGCTCAAAACTTATAAACTTTTAAATTGTAGTTTTGATTTTTGACTTTTGAGTTTACCTTGTTACGTATGACAAAAGCGCCAACTGTCTTGCGCGCTTGATTGCAGTTCCAAGTTGTCGTTGATGTTTTGAACAAACTCCGGTGCGAGACGCTGGATCAATTTTTGACCAACGATTCAGATATCTCGAAAGCGTCGAGACATCTTTGTAGTCGATCTCCAAGACCCGGGTTTTGCAAAAATAGCATTTTTTTCTTGAGTGAAATGTCTTCTCCATAATTGCATGTTATTTCTTAAAATGGTATTTCGTTAATATCTATTTCCTCTGTTGTCTCCGCTGGTTTCTCCCCATCTTTTTTCTTGCCGGATTTTTTCTCGCCGCCTTCAGCGATCTCCTCAATCGGTTGCACCGGCACTTCCTTTGTCGCCGTTGTTTGCACCTGTCCACCCCATCCGCCAAGAACAATGATGTTGCTGGCGATAATTTCTGTGCGCTGTCTCTTTGCCCCGTCTTGGCCCTCCCACTGATGGGTTTGTAGTCGGCCTTCAACATAAACTGGCGCGCCCTTTTTCACCATCTGACTGATATTTTCAGCCAGCTTGCCCCAAGCGACGATATCATGAAATTCAACTTGCTCTTGCATCTCGCCGGTGTTTCTGTCTGTCCAGCGACGATTGGTGGCGACGCCGAACGAACAAACTGCTTGGCCATTTGGTGTATAACGCATCTCTGGATCGCGGGTGGCATTACCAATTATTGTTGCTCGATTTAGACTAAACATAATGCTCCTTTCAGTCGCAAACTAATAACTAATAACTTAAAACTAATAACTCTGGAATTTTTGTTAAATAACTATTTGGTTATGGCTATTCGCTATTCGTTATTAACTATTAGTTAGATTTTATCATAAATCATCTTTCAAAAGTTCGTCTAGCTTCTCATCTAGTTTTTTCCTCCGATCCGCCTCGTCTTCGCCTTGGCGAGACGGGTCAGCTTCATCTTCCCCGGGCTTCTCTTCAGCGATTTTTTCTTTGATTGGCTCTTCTTTTATTTCCTTGACTTTTTCTTCAACTATCGACTCCTCGACTTTGACTTCTTTTTCAGCTTTCTTAACCTTTCTAACTTTCTTCGGCTTCTCCTCGATGATTTCCTCGATCTTTTTCTCTTTTTCTTCAATTACTGGTTTTTCTTTCTTTCCAACCTTTTCTTCAACTTTCTTCTTCTCCTTGATTTCTTCGGGCTTTTCTTCTCCCTCTTTTTCTCTCTTGGCCATCAGATCTCTAGATTCCTCAGTTTTGCCTTCAACCATCTCAAAGCTTTTCTTGCCAAGAATCGCCTTAACATCCCCAGTGTCGACAATATCTTCTTTAGAAACTACTAATTCTTTGCCCTTTTCAACTTTTAAAGTAATCAGATGGCGGATAATCTGTGGGTGAACACGAAGTTCATGTTCAATATCAGCGATTTTTTCCTTAGGCAGTTCAAACCAAACGGTGACATAAGTGGCAAAATTCTGCTTTTTAATCGGATAAGTCAATTTGCGTCGGCCCCAAGCTTCTTCTTTTTTAGCTTTCCCGCCTTCATTTTCAATAATACCGGTGACTTTTTCGGTTACTTTATCCAAATCTTTTTCCAATACCTCATCAGATACGAGGTAGGTAAGTTCGTATTCTCTCATTTGTCTCCTTATGGCCTTCGTTGGTCCCAATGAGTATGGGCGAAGTCCAGCTCTTTTTGGGAAAATGGCTGGAAAGTTTATCCCACACCGAATTTATTCTGGTGCGAGGGTTTGTTAGTCGTATAGTAATACTAGCAAATCGAGTTTGGATTGTCAACAAAAAAACCGCCTTGTAGAAATTTTTTAGTAATGTCCTAATTGAGTACAATAGAAATGTCCGCTTTCCTTGGGATAATTAAGATATCTAAATCTTAATTCAAGGAGGGCTAAAGAAATGCAGGAGTTACTAACAATGAGCAGAAAAGAATTGAATCGTTTACCGGTTATTGAATCAGTGATAAATAGAAAGATGACACAAATTGAAGCCGCAAGTCGTTTGGGATTATCAGACCGTCAAATCCGAAGGATAGCAATTAACTTTTCTAACCTTGGTCCGGCCGGATTGATTCATCACCTTAGAGGTCGTCCAAGTAATCACAGAGTGTCAGAAGAATTAAAATCCCGCGCCATTGGTTTGGTTAAAGAAAAATACTCTGATTTTGGCCCAACATTGGCAGCCGAGAAACTGGAAGAAATTGACAATCTCAAAATTGGCATAAATGTTTTGCGCCTAGAGATGATTAAAGCTGATTTGTGGCAAGAGAAGAAACGAAAAGCCAAACATCGATCATGGCGAGAACGGAAGAATCACTTTGGCGAGTTAGTTCAGTTTGATGGTAGCCACCATAATTGGTTTGAAGGTCGAGGAGAAAAGATCGTTCTTCTAGCCTCGCGCGATGATGCCAACAATTTAGTCAATACCAGATTCTACCGCTTTGAAGGAACAATGCCGGTGTTCGATTTCTGGCTGAGATACATCGGTAACTTTGGTAAACCAAAAGCAATATATCTTGATAATCACGGAACTTACAAGGTTAACCATAAAATTGCCTTGGATGAGAAAACCTTAACCCAATTCGGTCGGGCTTGTGAAGAGTTAGATATTGAATTGATTAACGCCAAGTCCCCGCAAGCCAAAGGTCGAATAGAAAACCTCTTCGGGACACTACAAGACCGCCTAGTTAAAGAACTACGACTTAAGGGAATATCTACCATTGCCGAAGCAAATACCTTTCTTGAGGCAGAATTCCTACCGGAGTTTAATCAAAGGTTTCAAAAACAAGCAAAGAAGAAAGCCGACTTTCATCAACCATTAACAGTTAAAGATAATCTGGCAAAAAGTTTTTCCATTAAGTCGGAGAGATTGGTAAACAATGATTTCACTATCAGCTTTAAGAACCAATGGTATCAATTGGACAGCGTCCAGCCAAAACTGGTTTTACCTAGGTCGAAGGTAACAATCGAAGAACGATTGGATGGTAGTTTGGTGATAGGACAAAATGACAAGATTCTAAACTGTAAACCGATCAACAAGGAGAAAACAAAACAACCGGATAAACTCAGAGTTTTCGCCTTGACCAGTAATCCCAATATTCATTATCCTCAGATGGCCAGAGTTCCGGCAATCAACCATCCTTGGAGAAAGCTACAGTCAAAGGCCTTAACATTACATTAACAAAACCGGACATTTCTAAAAGATTAGAAACCGGACATTTCTAAAAAAACTTGACAACAAATATGTTGTCAGTTCAATCAAACATTAAACCTAAATAGTGTCACATCACCATCTTTGAAAACGTAGTTCTTGCCCTCTGTGCGAATGAGGCCGTGGGTGCGGGCGCCGGACCAGCCGTCCTGGGCGTAGAGATCCTGCCACGGTATAACTTCAGCGGCGATAAAACCTTTTTCGAAGTCAGTGTGAATGACACCAGCGGCTTCCGGCGCCGGCGCACCGTTTCGGACAGTCCAGGCGCGAGTCTCCTTTTCGCCGGAGGTAAAGTAAGTTATCAAATTTAGCGCTTTATAGGCGGCTTTTATCAAGCGGTTAATACCGGTGTCCTTAATACCTAAAGTTTCGAGGTATTCCTTTTTTTCAGCATCAGAAAGCTCGTTTAGCTCTGACTCGATTTTGGCCGAAATTGGAATAAAATCAACTTTGTCATCCTCGGACTTGATCCGGGGATCCACTAATAGTAGATTCCCGCCTTCGCGGGAATGACGAAGCAATTGTTCCTCCGAGCAGTTAGCAATATACAAAATCGGTTTCATTGTTAGAAGCGCCAGCGATTTTACGATTGCTAATTCATTATCTGATAACTCGGCATCTCTGGCGTTATGTCCGGCAAATAATTTTTTTATAATTTTATCCAGCACCGCCTTTTCCACTACCGCCTCTTTTGAGCCACCTTTAATATCGCGCTCTAAATTATAAATTCGTTTTTCAACTGTGGCAA
>CAZHFJ010000003.1:0-20312 GCA_964531145.1 uncultured Candidatus Saccharibacteria bacterium
CAACTTTGGTTTTCAATTGTTCCAATTCTTTTTCACTCATAGTGATTTTATTATAGCATACCAATTCTTCACGTCTTTAACTTATATTTAAGCACAATTTTTTCCCCTTGTCAATGAGATTTTTGAAATTTCACTTTTTCTTTTTTCAGACAAACAAATTAGGTTCGATCGATCCCTTACTGTAATACCATATGGTAATATGGTGAGGGAATGAACCAAGATTAAAATACCCATTTGACATCGTTTCAGATAGAAATGATATACTTAAAACATGAAAGAAAAAAATGAAGAAAAAATGACGATTGATGACCTTGCCAAACAGATGACAAGTGGTTTTGCTGAAACGAAAAAAACTACTAATGATCTGACAAAATCAATTGATGATTTAGCGATCATGGTCGCTGGAGGTTTTGATAATGTCCAGAAAAAATTAAACAGCCATGGCCGGCGCTTCGATGCTGTTGATCAACGTTTTGATCGGATCGAAAACGAAATCAAACTAGCCCGAGCAGAAATATCTCATGGACTCCGGGAAATCAAAGATGAAATAAAACGACTAGATGAACGAGTTGATGGTGTTATGAAAACAGCTAATCAGAATATTAATGAATTAGTTGAAAAAGTTGCAGTATGTGAATCAAATCTCTCCAAATTAAAACAAAAAATCGCCAAACTAAAGATGGCGAATTCGTAACAAACTATATTATTGATAATTTTGAACTACCCCATTCGTTAAGCCGTTAGCACAGCCCAACGAGTCATTTATCCGTCTCGTTCGCCTTTTGGGCGAGCAAGCCGAGATACAATTATATTTATAGCACAATTTTTTCCTTTGTTAAATTATTTTAGTGTTTTCTGTCCAGTTATATCAACACCTTGTTGTGTTGATATAAAAGTTTGTCGGAATAGAAATTAAATGCAAAAAAGTCAAAACAGATTTGCGTTTTTGGCGGAGTAAATTGCTCCACCAAAAACGCATAAATATCCTGTTGACAAAATTTTGGGTTAAAATGATATAATGGAAATATGAAGGAAAAAGACAATATGACAATAAGTGAATTGGCAGGGATGGTATCTAGTAGTTTTATTCACGTTCAGCATCAATTCGACAAAATGGATCAAAAATTTGAAAAAATTGATCAGAGATTCGATATGATGGACAAAAAGATCGATAACTTTCGATCGGAAATTCTTGGCGAATTTCGTAAACTTGAGAAAAGAATTGATGTGATTGAATTAAAGCTAGATCGAATCGAAAAGAACAACATTGAAGAAATTGAAATACTCTCTAAGGATGTAATTATTCTCAAATCTAAAGTTTCTAAACTAGAACAAAAAATCGCCAAACTAAAGATGGCGAATTCTTAAAGAACTCAAATTGGGTACAATTTTTTCCCTTTGTTAACCGCTTTTTCATATTTTTTAATATCATCCTCATTTTCCTTTTCCAAGACCAACAAAACACAAAGATTGATCCCTTACATCATTACCATATGGTAATGATGTAAGGGATAATCCAATTAGAAATTAATAATGCAAGACCCAAAACACAGAGAAATAATCTCAAAGTTTATATTAAAATATCAAGGGAACTAAAAAACATTTCATTTGAGAAAGCTGATTCAAAAAATAGTACTATATCCAAAACCTAGAGTGTTTTTTTAGTGACTTTTTTACCATAGTTCAGTGTCGTAATTATTGAGTTCTTTTCTGATCCTTCACATATGGTTTTGTGAAAATTGTTTATATCTTCCGCCGTAATCTTTTTGATTTTTTCGATTCTTTCTTGTGGAGAAATATAAAACTCACCCAGCAAAGCTTCTTCAATATAGTAAAGGGGATTATCCGAAATATTGCCCCAGTCCAATTCATAATTTGTAGCAATTTTATTTTTTATTAAACTCAAATAACTTTCAGATACGATCTGATTTTTTTTCATAAATTTTTTGCTGAAATTCAAAGCATCATTGGTTTTATCTTTTGAGCAAGAAAAAGATATTTGTATCGCATTCGCATACATATTGTAATTTATTGATAAATCATAAACGAGTCCATTATTACGCATTATTTTGTAAAGTATTCCAAAATAATAATCCGCTAAAAGAACTCTATAAATAACAAAATTAATAAAATTATTCGGGCTGAGAATGATCGGAATTAGAATATCGATCGCAGAAGTTCTTGTTGCTTGATATGGATGACTTAGGTGAATTATTTTAGCGTTTTCTATTAAAATATTTTTATTAATCATAATTTTTTTTGAAATTTTATATTTATCAAAAAAAAGTTCAAGCAATAGTAATGGTTGATTAAATTTCTTGAAAATTTCATTCAAATTGACCTTGTTTTTATTAAGGTTGACTAATTCCTTTTTATTAAACCACGGTTGTTTAAGAGCAGGTGATTTTTGTTGATAAATTGCTTTCTCAAATTGTTCACTAATACTTACTTCCTGAGTTTTTTCTTCTTCAAGTTCTTGAATTAATACTTTTTTCATTGTCTGCGGATTAATTTTATCTAAACATAAATTATTACTGTTTGACAAAATTAACTTTTTAATTAAGTTTGATTTTTGAGAACGTACAACATAATATTCTACGCAATACAATTCTGAGATATAACCATCACAAGAAAAAATATCTCTTGCAAACTTTTTTTCATCGAGTCCGATTTCTTTTTGCCTTTCCGGAGAAAGCAAAATATGCTCAATCAAGTGCAGTATTTGATTTTCTGGTTGAGATAAATTAAGTTTTGGCCTGATTAAGGCTAAAATAGTTTGTTTCATAATATTCCCTATATTCCCTATATTCCCTATAGTTTGATAGTTTATGCGGGACCAGGATCAGCCCCGCACATGTGCTGTTGTTGCTTACAGCGGCTACTTCTTCTTGCTGCCGCTGTCGTTCCCTTTGCCACCGCTTTGGCCGCTGCCAGTCCTGCTACCGCCTGACTGGCGGCCGCCACCAGGACCCTTGCCGCCGCTTTTCCCACCACCTTGGCTGGATCCGCCATGGCCTCCGCCATAACGCCTGCCTTGTCCGCTTTGCCCACCCTTGCCACTGTGGCCCATGATTCTACCCTCCTTTCTCTTTCTGGGATTTAGAATTCAGGGATGGCTATCTTTCGAACATGTTTTTGGCTAGTTCTTGAGATACTTATTCCTGCCACTCATCAACCACGCATAACACGGATCGATAAGTCACCTATATTTATGCACAATTTTTTCCCTTCGTCAAATGAATTTGCGGGATTTAATTTAGTTTATAACAATCTCTTTTATACCAACTTGAGATTTTGTCACAAAATGTTTGACAAAAACTGAAAAATATGATATAAACTAAGTATCCGCTGTATACGAACAATCCCGAGCATTCTATTGCCCAAGGAGGCAAACACAGTGAGTAAAACTGTCTGGATCGTTCTTGCTGTTCTGCTGGTCGTCGCGGCCGGAGTGTATGAGCTTTCTTCGGTGGAGGTCTGGACGGGAACCTTGGTCATTTGCACCGCCGACAACCATCATGGCGGGAGGAAAGTCAGGTCGGATGTGCATCCCCTCTCCGTTCCACGGTGGAAGTCGAAACGCTACGGAGTGACAGAGAAGAAGATCGTCTGCGATCAGTGTAAGGCCCGCGCTGAACAGGACCGGCGTGAAGCAGCAAGGCAAGCCGAGCTGAAACGTAAGGAAGAGGAAAGAAAGGCCAGAATCTCTGAGCTGATGACTTCTATCAGCGGAGGTATGTCCTTTGGTAGTGGTACGGGATTTTCGGAAGGTAAAGCTTCCGACTTCACGGTTTCTATCGCCCCTGGTGGTTACATTCCACTTGAGCTCATAGTTCTCAACCTGAGCGACAAGCCGATGAGTGGCCTTAAGGTCAGGATCGAGCATGGTGATATACTTCGGGCTGACCTCCCAACAAGCATGCCAAACTCTCCCGATATAGAGCAACTCTATCGGAAAAGGAGATGGGAGTTCAGGCTGCTGACGACTAGCGGTCTGCCGCTCGGTCGAGTTGTAAACCCAGCCAAGAATGCTTACTACTCTCCGGATGGTTGGTCCTGGCCTAGCGGAGCGCCACCGACTGATCCGGATTGGTACAAGTCCTGCTCTTACAGCTACTTAAGCAGGAGTGCCAAGTCGGGGAGTGATATCACGATGACGATGTTTGTCATTTACCAGGGGGTGGAGATCCCGCTCAACTCGGCTCAGATCCGGGTGAAGTATCAGTAATGCATGAAGCAGAAGCACTCGATGTTATCAGTGTGCAGGTGGCGACAGTCGCCTGCACTTTTAAGTTGATTGAACTCCTAGCGTGAGTGTGCTAATATAAAAGAGCTATTAGCTATCAGCTGACAGCTGTCAGCTTTTTTGCTGAATTATGGTTTATAAAAAGCGGAAATTAAGTAAAAAAGAACAGAAGGCTTTTGACAAAAAAGCCGTAATTTCTGTTAGCCGAGAGCAGACTAACATCAATGAAAAATCAGAAGTTAAGGCAAAGAAAAAGGTTGCTATCCCCGAAATAATTTCAGTTAAGGATTTTGCCGAGCGTTCTGAACTTCCTGTGACTGAAGTTATCTCTGAGTTAATTAAAAATGGTGTCCTGGCCAATATAAATGAAAACATTGATTATGACACGGCAGCAATTATTGGCGATGATCTCGGGATTGAAATCGTGAAAGAGAAGGCAGGTCCAGAAGGTGAGGCGGCAGAGAAAATTGTGATGAAAGCCTCGAAAAGTTTGAAACCACGTCCACCAGTGGTAACAATTATGGGCCATGTTGATCACGGCAAAACTACGCTTCTAGATAAAATACGCGAAACTCACGTTGCGGCAGGAGAGTCTGGTGGTATTACCCAGCACATCTCTGCTTATCAAATCGATATTCCTGACCCTGCAAATAAGAAAAAAATCCACAGTATCACTTTTATCGACACCCCTGGCCACTCAGCATTTTCTACTATGCGCTCACATGGCGCTTCAATTGCCGATATTGTGGTTTTGATCGTCGCTGCTGATGACGGTGTGATGCCACAAACAAAGGAAATAATTGAGCACGCAAAAGCTCACAAAATTCCAATTATTGTGGCAATTAATAAAGTTGATTTACCAAACGCCGACGTTATAAAAGTCCAACAACAACTATCCGAGTATGAATTAATTGGTGAAGATTGGGGCGGTAAAACCGTGATAGTTAAGATTTCAGCCAAAACTGGAGAGGGTTTAGATCAACTTCTCGAGATGATAATTTTACAAACAGATATGATGGAGCTCTTAGCCGATCCTACCGCTCCCGCAACTGCTATGGTTATTGAATCACACATGCACAAAGGTGCAGGAGCATTAGCCGTGGTTTTAATTGAAAATGGCACTCTACATCTTGGCGATCCAATTGCTGTTGGATCTGTCTATGGCAAAGTGAGAATTTTAGAGGATTTTAAAGAACATCCGATAAAGAATGCTGGCCCGAGCATGCCAGTCCGAGTTGCTGGGCTCCAGTCTGTGCCTAATTTTGCTGATCGGCTCATTTCATTTACGTCGGAACACGAAGCCAAGGAAGCGGCGGAAAAATATTTAGAGCGATCCAGGGTCAGAAAATATGCTACTGCTAAAACAATATCTAAAGATGATAAAGGCATAAAAACATTGAATTTGATTATCAAGGCAGATGTTGCTGGTTCCTTAGAGGCTATTAGGAAATCAATTTCTGAGCTGAAACATCCGCAAGCCCAAATTAAGATCATTTCAGAGGGAGTTGGGGCGGTCGCAGAATCTGATGCTACAATGGCGGCTGCAACAGGAGCAATGATTCTAGGTTTTAGAGTGACAATTTCCTTGCCGGCAAAAAAGATTATTGAGAAAGAAAAAATTACAGCTCTGACCTACGAAGTGATTTATGAACTAGTTGATGATATTAAGAAAATTCTCCAGGATATGTTGCCGCCAATTATAAATGAAGTTGAAACCGGGAGAGGAGAGATACTAGCCGAGTTCAGGAATGACAAAAAAAGCGTAGTTATCGGCATCCGGGTACTTGAGGGCGAATTTAGAAGCAGCGACCTGGCAAAAGTAATTGCGGATAAAAAGGAAATCTGGCGGGGGAAAATTGAATCAATTCGCCGAGGGAAAGAACAAGTCAGCCAGGTAGCTGCCGGAATTGAAGCAGGGATTGGTTTGTCTGTGGGCGCGAATTATTCTATTGGGGACAAGGTAGTTGCTTTTAGGATCGAGGAGACAAAACAGACGTTGTAAAAACTTAAAACTCACCCGTCTCGCCTCCCGCTTCACCGAATCGAGGCGAGTCGGCTAGCCGAGGCGGAAAACTTAAAACTCAAAATTATGGAAATAACTATAGTATAATAAAGATAAGGGGAGGTAAAGGGAATTTTGGAGAGTATGACTTCTAGAGTATTAGGTACAGTAGATCGGGCTAATTATTTCTTCTCTAGCCTTAAGCTTAATTTCGGCTTTACGGTTTTTTTCGATGTTCTAATTGTGGCAATTATTTTTTACTGGATTTATCTTTTCTTGCGCGAAACAAGAGCAATCAGGATACTTTACGGCTTTATTATTCTGATTTTAGCGATGTTTATCGCTCGAATTTTCAATCTTATTCTTCTGAATTTTATTTTAAAATACTTAACAACTGCATTAGTTGTAGCAATCCCAATAGTTTTTCAGCCCGAGTTGCGTCGGGCCCTCGAAAAACTCGGTCGGCCACGATTCTGGACAGAAATATCACTTTCGCATGATGAACTGGCAAAAATAGTAGATGAGATTCATGATGCTTGCAAGGTTTTTTCTAGTCAGAGAGTTGGTGCTTTGATCGTAATTCAGAGGAGAAGCGGTCTGAGAGAATATATTGATAGTGGTGTGGAGCTTGAGGCCAAAGTGACCGCAGTGATTCTTAGCTCTATATTCTTTCCAAAATCGCCCCTACATGATGGGGCAGTAATCATTGTTGGCGGAGAAATTGTTTCTGCCTCCTCAATTCTTCCTGTGGCCGAAGTTGAGCCTGGAAGAAATTTAGGCACCAGACATCGAGCGGCGATTGGTATTTCCCAAGTCTCAGATGCTGTTGCTATTGCTGTTTCCGAAGAAACTGGCTCAATTTCAATTGCTGTTGGTGGTGATCTCGAGCGTCGTATCACCGGCGAGCGTCTTAAATCGCGACTTCAAAGGCTTTTGCGGACCAATATCAAGGAAGAGTCAAGTTTATTTGCTTGGTTTAAAAGAAGAAAAAAACGCGAGGAAGAGAAACCATGAGCATAAAGATTATCACTAATAATTGGCATATAAAACTTCTTGCCTTACTGGTGGCAATTAGCATGTGGGTTTATGCTGCCTCAAGTGAAACAAGTGTAGCTAAATTTCCTAGTACTATTCCAATTAAACAGATAAATCTTTCGCCTGGCCTGATTGCTGTTTATGATCAAAAAGAAGTGAAAATTGAAATTGCCGCTGAGCCTGGAACTTGGAAACAGCTCTCGACCGAGAGCTTTACGGCCTATATTGATCTTACCGGTCTTTCTGTTGGTACCCACGATATTCCGCTGAATGTTACAACCTTGGTCTCTGGGCTGCAAATTGTCTCCAAGGATCCCTCATCGGTCGTGGTGACAATTGAGCCTTCTTTGGAAAAAGAGATCCCGGTTGTTGTCAGACTCTCCGGTAATGCGGCAGAAAATATGGTTGCCGGTGACGTAATCTTTAATCCCTCCACCGTCAAAGTCTCCGGACCCAAAAGCATTATCGAGGGCATTAGTCAGGCAACTGCCGAGATTATTTTGTCTGGAGAAGCGGAGACTTTCTCTAAATCGGTTAAGATTGTGGCTTTGGACAGCCAAGGCAAACCGATTGAATATGCGAACTTTCTTCCTCAGACTGTGTCAGCTGAGGTGAGAATTGTTAAGGCTGGCAATGTTAAAAATGTTGGGATTAAAGTAGTGACAACTGGTAATCCGGAGGTCGGATATTATATTTCATCTGTTTCTACTAACCCTTCGCTGATCGCAATTGTTGGAACGCCGGAAGTTGTTCGCGCCTTGTCTTCTGTCTCTACTCAACCTATAGACATCGGCAACGCCTCGTCAACCATCAATACATCGGCCAAATTGAGCTTCCCGATTGGTGTCCAAAGCGTTGATAATATCTCCTCTGTTAATGTAATAATAAATTTTAGCCAGCAAGCGATAACAAAACCTTTAACAATACCAGTAAAGACAAAAAACTTGCCAACAAATCTCAAAATCTCTCCACAAACTGTAGATATTGTAATCTCTGGTGCTTTGGATCTGATCAGAGGCATTTCCAGCGATAACATTTCCCTTTATCTTGATTTATCTTCCGCCTCTGCCGGATCTACTATCAGTATTCAGAACGGAGATTTCGTTCTACCAGCAGGGGTAACTCTTGTTAGTTTCCAGCCGACATCGGTAACAATAGTGTTGCAGTAAAATTTATTGTAATAGGGAGGAAGGACGGGGCTTGACAGATTTTTAGATGGTTGCTAGAATCGATAATGTCTGTCTAAAACGCCGCGCCACCCATGGTGCGGCCAAGTAGGCGGGATAAAGGTCAAGGAGGACCATTATTGCCTTACTAAATGAAGAAGAGCCTCCGCTTAAACCTGCCTGCCCTGCCCGTCCGGCAGGCGGGCGTCAGGCAAGGTTGGAGAGCAATAAAACAAAAAGAAGGAAGGGAATCATCCTGCTTGAGACGATAATCAAGCTAGCAGGACAGGCAAAAATCAAAAACCATTTCGAAGAAGTTAAACAATTCTTGGCTTCCTGGCTAAAGTTGCTTGAGAAAGAATCTTTAGTCAAGATCATCCGTGGGATGATAAAGCGGATTATTACAGCCAAGAATTTTATAGTTGAGCGCCGGCTAGCCCCACATTTTATTGTTATCGCACTAGGTCTAATAGTGGCACTTTGTAACGTTATTGTTGCCAGAGGCGCAGATGAACTTTACAATCTGATTCCTGCTGATCCGAGTACTCAAGTTGATGTGGCAACTTCTATTGACCACTATACACCTCTAATTATCAACGACGCTTCATCTGTAGAAAAACTGATTACGCTGCCAACTGATTCCGAAAGTAGCGGTTTTGCTATTGATGTTAAAACCACCACAACTTCCAAATCTGAGCGTCCAGAAGAAGTTGCCCAGCAGGGACCAAGAACGAAAAATTTGATCTACGCGGTTCAGCCAGGCGACACGTTGTCAGGTCTGGGTATGAGATATAATGTTAAAATTTCCTCAATAAAATTTGCCAATGATCTTACGAATATCGATTTGATTCAACCCGGCACAACAATAAAAATTCCGCCAGAGAGCTGGGAGCCATCGGCGAAAGAGATTGCTGCCAAAGAGAAAAAACTTGCCCAGGCAAATAGAAATACTGTGACTAGAAGTTCGTCTAGTTCTCGTAGTATCAGCGTTGATACTCGAGTAGGAAGCAAATACAATGGCTATCCTTACGGATATTGTACCTATTATGCCGCTACCAGACGTGCGATTCCAACCAGTTGGGGAAATGCCGGCCAGTGGCTAAATAGTGCTAAAAGAGCTGGTTATACCACTGGAAGTGAGCCGGCTCCTGGTGCGATCGTTGTCACTCGAGAATCATGGTGGGGGCATGTTGCTTATGTTGAATCAGTTAGCGGCAGTAGCTTCACAGTTTCTGAAATGAATTATAGCGGTTGGGGCGTTGTAAGCCACCGAACTATCTCTGCCAATGACTCGGTGATAAAGGGATTTGTCTACTAAATTTAACCAAAGAACTAAAAAACTGATAAACTAAAGAACAAAATGGTATTGAATTCTGTCCATAAGTTCTTCAGTTCTTTTGTTCTTAAGTTTTATTTATGCTTACTGATGAAGTTACAATCAAAGTTAAAGCTGGTGATGGTGGTGATGGCGCTGTTTCTTTTATTCGTGAAAAAAATCGGCCTAAGGGTGGGCCTGATGGCGGTGATGGCGGCGATGGCGGGAACATTATTTTTCTTACTGACAATAATTTGAATACTTTGACTTTTTTTGCTAATCGCAAGCATTTTCAGGCCGAGAATGGTAAACACGGTCTGCGTTATAAAAAGCATGGCGAATCAGGGCAGGATTTAATCCTTTCTGTGCCTGAAGGTACTATTATTAGTGAGAATGGAAAAATCGTAGCTGATCTTGTCCACAAGAATAATGAGTACTTGGCGGTCAAGGGCGGCAATGGAGGTTGGGGCAATCATCATTTTGCAACATCGATAAAACAAGCGCCAGAGTGGTCAAAGGAAGGTTTGCCAGGCGAAGAGAGAGAGCTAAAACTGGAGTTAAAACTAATCGCTGATGTCGGAATAGCTGGATTTCCAAATTCCGGCAAATCGACACTTTTGTCGGTAATTTCCAACGCGCGGCCAAAAATTGCCGAATATCCATTTACGACGCTGGAGCCGAATTTAGGAGTAGTCAAAATTCATGATAAAGAGTTTATCTTTGCTGATATCCCAGGCTTAATTGAGGGTGCATCGAAAGGCAAAGGTTTGGGCGATAAGTTTTTGCGTCATATTGAGAGAACAAAAGAGTTAATACTTTTAATTTCCGCAGAATCAGAAAATCCAGTCGGGGAGTATAAAATTTTGTTGAAAGAGCTTAAGGATTTTTCAAAAAAATTGGCAGATAAAAAAATGCTCGTCACAATCAGCAAGTCAGAAATTGTTGATGGTACACGCAAGAGAATAATCGCCAAAGAGTTTAAAAAAATGAAAATTACTCCAATATTTTTTTCAGCTGCCACACGTTATAATTTAAGTGGACTATTACAAAAGGTTTTTGATCTCTTGAAATGAAAAACGCGACCTTGGAGTCGGCCGCGAGGATAGGCGCAAATAGTGCTGCTGGCACTAGCGAGTGAGTCTCCCTGAACGAATCCCTGTGTTGTTGCTTGGAGCCGGCTCGTGACCTCTATCGGGGATGAGCCTGATATTCACAGCTCGGGGGCCTTTTTCGGCTGGCTTGACGTCGAAAATGAGTTCAGCGCCCCTGACGAGATTATTAGGATTGCTCTCAACCAGATGGTTATTGGACAGGAAAACGCTCCCCTTACCATCAGTGCGGGTAGCGAAGCCATACCCTTTATCCCGGTTGAACCATCTAACGGTACCTGTCACGTCATACTCGTAATTCACGTTACCGTCATCCGTCTCATCCCCTGCGGACAGGCTTTTGACCCTGATAGCCTTGGTTCTCCCGCGCCGTGCATCATCTTCCAGCTCGAACTTAACTTCCTCCCCGGCTCCGGGAGATCGCCATTGCTTTACCAGGCCGGAACGGTGGACGAAGACATCTGGATGGCCCGGCTGTTCAATGAAGCCGTAACCTTTGTCGCTATCGAACCACTTGACTTTGCCGGTAGGCAAGATATCAGCTCCTTTGGGTCTCTTGAACTGGCTATTGGAATATAGCAATATTTTTCACAGATGTAAAGTATTTGACAAAGAATTTCCAAGAGTTATAATTAAATCGTACTAAACTAAATGCTGGGAAAAACAGCATGCACAAAGACGAAAACAAGGAGGGAATTAAATTTGTGGACCGGAGGGGTTGACAACCATTTTGTAGTTTGTTAGTATTTAATTGTAAACAATAATTTAATATATTTAATGAGTTCTACCGGAACCTAAGGGATTAGTTTTTAGTGCCCCATTTAAGGGTAGTTTTTTGTGTCTAACCATACGGATAAATCAAAAAGAAATTAATTAGTCAAATTAGATTAATTTAATAGATTAGACTTATTTTAAAAGCATAGGAGCGCTTAATGCCAGGGACAAAAGATGGCATAGTCAACTTACGTTTGAATCAAAAGAAAAAAGTCGAAGAAGTAAAGTTACCGAATCTGATTGAAGTTCAGACAGAATCGTATAACTGGTTTTTTAAAGAAGGACTTAAAGAGCTCTTTGATGAGATCTCCCCGATAGATGATTTTACCGGAGAAGTGATGTCTTTATCATTCGGTGAATATTGGCTTGGTGAACCAAAGATTGATGAAGCTACTGCTAGAGAAAAAAATTTAACTTATAAAGCACCACTTAAAGTTCGAGTTTCACTACTAAATAAAAAAACTGAAGAAGTCAAAGAGGCCGATGTTTTCTTGGGTGATTTTCCGATTATGACTCATCGCGGTACCTTTATTATCAATGGTGTTGAACGAGTAATAGTTTCGCAAATTGTTCGCTCCTATGGTGTACTTTTTACAGTCAACAAAGTTGCTGGGCGAAAACTTTTCGGAGCAAAAATAATCCCCTCTCGTGGGGCATGGCTTGAAGTTGAGACGGATCTCAAAAATGTGATTACAGTGAAGATTGACCGCAAAAGAAGAATCCCTGTCACGACATTTTTGCGCGCCCTTGGAGTTAGCTCCGATGAGCAGATTAAAGCTCTTTTTGCTGATGTCGACATCAGCGAGGAGAATAGTTACATCACGGCGACACTGAAAAAAGATCCGGCCAAAAATCACGAGGAAGGTTTAGTTGAAACTTATAAAAAAATCAGGCCGGGAGATTTAGCTACGGTTGAAAGTGCCAAATCTTTTATTGAAGCAATGTTTTTCAATCTTAAGCGCTATGATCTTGGCCGCGTCGGCAGATATAAAATTAACGCCCGCCTGAACCTCACGACGCCAAACGATCCAAAGAACAGAGTCCTTTCAAAAGATGATTTTATCGCCATAATCAGAGAAATAATTGATCTTAATAATGACCTAGAAGCTGAGCAGGATGATACTGACAGTTTGAAAAATCGTCGAATCAGAGCAGTAGGGGAGTTGCTCCAAGGTCGTGTTAGAGTCGGGCTTTTGCGTGTTGAGCGGATTATAAAAGATCGCATGAGTATTTCTGACCCGAATGAAATTACTCCAGCTCAACTTATTAATTCCCGACCAATTATTGCCGCCCTTCAAGAATTCTTTGCTTCTTCTCAGCTGTCACAATTTATGAATCAGACGAATCCTCTTTCAGAGCTTGTCCACAAAAGAACTCTCTCAGCGACTGGTCCGGGAGGTTTATCGCGAGAAAGAGCTGGTTTTGAAGTCCGTGATGTCCATACTACCCACTATGGCAGGATTTGCCCAATTGAGACTCCTGAAGGCCCGAATATTGGTCTAGTTGGCTATTTGGCGTCATATGCTAAAATTAATGAATTTGGTTTTATCGAGACGCCGTATCGCAAAATTAAAGTCGAGAATGGCAAAGCAAGAATGACTTCCGAGATAGTTTATTTTGATGCTAGCCAGGAGGAAGATACGATCATTGCTCCGGCTTCAGTTGAAGTAGACGAGAAAGGTTATATAAAAAATAAGAGAGTTATTGTTAGACACGGCGGAGAGCCGACAATCAATGATGCTACACTGGTTGAATATATGGATGTATCGCCGAAGCAAATCGTCTCGGTAACTGCTGCTCTGATTCCTTTTATTGAACACGACGACGCAGCTAGAGCCTTGATGGGTGCCAATATGCAACGTCAAGCGGTACCGTTAATTAATCCCGAATCTCCAGTAATTGGTACCGGTATGGAGGCAGCGGCGGCCAAAGACTCGGGCCAGATAATTCTCTCGGCGGCTGATGGTATCGTGACTCATGTTTCTTCATTTTTAATTAAGGTTAAGGAAAAAAATGGCAAAGAAAGAGAGTATTTTCTTTCCAAATTTATTCGTTCCAATCAAGGTACAGTGATTAATCACGCTCCAAGGGTCTCTGTTGGTGATAAGGTCCACTCCGGTGATCTTCTGGCTGATGGCTCAGCTACTCAGGATGGTGAGATTGCCCTTGGCCGAAATCTCAAAGTTGCTTTTATGTCCTGGGGTGGCGGAAATTTTGAAGATGCCATCATTATTTCTGAGAGATTAGTCAAAGATCATATTCTCTCCTCAATCCATATTGAGAAATATTCACTTGAGGTCCGTGATACTAAACTTGGCCCAGAAATATTGACTCGAGATATTCCGAATGTCTCTGAGGAAGCACTCTCAAATCTTGATGAAAATGGTATTGTTAGAGTTGGTGCCGAAGTGAAAGCTGGTGATATTCTTGTTGGCAAAATTTCACCGAAAGGTGAAACTGAACTTTCTGCCGAGGAAAAACTTCTTCGAGCAATTTTTGGCGAGAAAGCCAAAGATGTACGTGACTCAAGTTTACGCTTGCCTCATGGAGAGCGCGGAAAAATTGTTGATGTTAAAATATTCAGTCGAGAATCAGGTGATGAACTTTCTGCCGGAGTTTATCAAATGGTTGAAGTCTCTGTCGCCCAGCTGCGTAAAATCTCTGTCGGTGACAAATTAGCTGGTCGCCATGGTAACAAAGGTGTTATTTCAACTATTTTGCCTCTCGAGGATATGCCATTTTTACCTGATGGCACGCCAGTTGATATTATCTTCAATCCCCTAGGAGTTCCTTCCCGAATGAATATCGGACAACTGTTTGAGACTCACCTTGGTTGGGCGATGGAAGAGCTAGGCTATAAAATTGCCTCGCCAGCTTTTGATGGAGTCAAACTTGATGAAATTCGCCAGCAACTTAAAAAAGCTGGACTTCCCGAAGATGGCAAGATACAGCTTCTTGATGGTCGAACAGGAGAGCCATATGACCACAGGACTGTTGTTGGCACAATTTATGTTATGAAGCTACATCATCTAGTTGATGACAAAATGCATGCCAGAAGTATCGGCCCCTATTCAATGATTACTCAACAACCACTTGGTGGCAAAGCTCAGTTCGGGGGACAGCGATTTGGTGAAATGGAAGTCTGGGCGATTGAAGCTTATGGTGCAGCTAACATTCTGCAGGAGCTTTTGACCATTAAGTCAGATGATGTCATTGGCCGATCAAAAGCCTATGAGTCGATTATTAAAGGCGAGAAGATCCAGAATCCAACAGTACCTGAAGCTTTTAATCTTTTGATTAAAGAATTACAATCTCTTGGGCTAAAGGTTGATTTGCTTACTGATGAAGCTGTGGCTCCGAGTGAAGCTGAGATTGATGAAAGGACGGTCGAGCAACCACCAGAGAAAAAAAGTGAGCTTGATCAAGAGATAGACGAAAAATTAACCGAGCTTGCAGCAGAACAGGTTTCGCCAGAAGAAGATATAGTATCGAAAGAAGTAGCAGAAGAATAAATTGATCAAATTACTCCAGTTAGACTAATAAGATTAGGAGAGCGAATAATGCCAAAAGTTGAAGTCAAAGATGCGGTTAATGTTATTGATTTCTCATCGATTAGAATTTCTGTTGCCTCACCGGATGATATTCTTTCCTGGTCACACGGCGAAGTTCTAAAACCAGAGACAATCAACTATCGCACCCAGAAACCGGAGCGAGATGGGCTATTTGGCGAAAATATCTTTGGTCCAACAAAGGATTGGGAATGCTATTGTGGCAAATATCGCAAGGTCCGTTATTCCGGTGTTGTTTGCGATAAATGTGGCGTTGAAGTTACCAAGAGTAACGTTCGTAGAGTGCGCATGGGTCACATAGATCTGGTTGTTCCAATCGCCCATATTTGGTATGTCCGGAGCGTTCCTTGTATTCTTGGACAGATACTCGACTTGAGCTCTTCTGATTTAGAAAAAGTCATCTACTTTGCCAGTTTTATTATTGTTGAGGTTAATGAAGAGCTACGCGCCGAAGTGCTTGAAAGGATCGAGAAGGAATTTGCTGATCTCAAAGAGGAAAAAATCTCCTCGTCCGATCCGACAGTTTCCGCTGCTAGCAAACAAATTACCACAGATGAGATCAACCAAGCCTATAAGACGGCAAAGTTAGAGCTAGAATCCTTGCAAGTCGGGAAGATTATTTCTGAACGTGATTACCACAATCTTTCTCATCGCTACGGCAATGTTGTAAGAGTTGGAATTGGTGCCGAGGCGATTTTGGAGCTTCTAGAGAAGATTAATCTTGAGGTAGAGATTAAGAAAATAGAGGCAGAAACAGAAAAAGCAATCGGTCTCTCTAGGAGAAAATTATTCAAGCGTCTCCGGGTCTTGCAAGGGCTTAGTGCAGCGCAGATAAAACCAGATTGGTTGATTCTTCGACGCTTGCCAGTGATTCCGCCAGATCTGCGACCGATGGTTCAATTGGATGGTGGCCGATTCGCGGCCTCAGATTTGAATGATTTATATCGTCGGGTCATCAACCGGAATAACCGTTTGAAGAGACTGATAAGCCAAGGCGCCCCAGAAGTTATTTGCCGCAATGAGAAAAGGATGCTCCAGGAAGCAGTTGATGCCTTGATTGATAATTCAGCTCGTCGTGGCCGAGCAACAACGACAGCCAATAATCGTCGAAAGCTCAAATCTCTTTCTGATATGCTTCGGGGCAAACAAGGCCGTTTTAGACAAAATCTGCTTGGCAAACGTGTTGATTATTCTGGCCGCAGTGTAATTGTTGTTGGTCCTGAACTCAAACTTCATCAGTGCGGACTACCAAAAGTCATGGCAATGGAGCTTTTCAAACCATTTGTCATTGGTCGGCTGATCTCTGAAGGCTATGTTCATAATGTTAAAAATGCTACTCGTCTGATTGAAAAAAATGAGCCGTTTGTTTGGGATATTCTAGAAGGAATTACTCGTGACAGCTACGTTCTCTTAAATCGCGCACCGACACTTCATCGCCTAGGTATTCAAGCATTTCAGCCAGTTCTCATTGAGGGCAAGGCGATAAAGATTCATCCTCTGGTTTGCCCAGCTTTTAATGCTGACTTTGATGGTGATCAAATGGCAGTGCATTTGCCTCTTTCAGCTGACGCGCAGAAGGAAGCAGGGGAGATAATGCTTTCTCGAAAGAATTTGCTGAAACCCTCCTCGGGCGAACCAGTTATATCGCCGACACTTGATATGATCCTTGGTTGCTATTTTTTAACTACAATCTCTTCTGGTCGCAAAGGTGAAGGTAAGTTTTTTACCAGCAAGGAAGAGGCAATGTTGGCTTATGATCTTAAAGTTGTTGACCTCAAAGCCAAGATCAAAGTTCAAGTTGAGAACCTGCCCGCATTGCCTTCAGCAAAGCTGATGCAGGCGGGCCTGCCCGCAAATGCTCCTGCCCGCAGTGCTTCCGGCACAGCTGATGCAGGCGGGTCGCATAAGGCGATGCAGGCAAGCGAGATAATTGAAACTTCTGTTGGTCGGATTATTTTTAGTGACATTATCCCTCCCGAATTAGGTTTTCGGAATCAAGATTTTGACAAACACGAAATCGCAAAATTAATTTCGGAGTCTTTCAAGATTATCGGTCTTGATCGAACTACCTCTTTTGTTGACAGCATAAAAGAGATTGGCTTTCAATATGCACAGCAGTCAGGCATTACATTCTCAGCTTTTGACATCCAGGTCCCGCCACAGAAAGAAATAATTTTAAAAAATGCCGAATCGCAACTCGAGATCATTACTCAACAATATCGTCGCGGCTTGGTTACTAATGAAGAGCGATATACCAAAACTGTAGAAATCTGGATGAATGTGGCAGGAGAGCTGCAAGAAGCGATGCTGGAGAATTTTGATCAGGAAAATGATATTAATATCATTCGGGTCTCTGGGGCTCAAGGTAAAGTTTCCCAGCTTAATCAGTTAGCTGGGATGAAAGGATTAGTTGCCGATCCAACAGGAAATATTATTGAATTGCCAATTAAATCAAATTTCAAAGAGGGTCTTTCTGTTTTCGAATATTTTGTTTCCAGCCACGGTTCACGCAAAGGTCGAGCAGATACCGCTCTTAGGACCTCTGAAGCTGGATACCTGACGCGTCGACTTGTTGATGTTTCCCAGGATACTGTTGTCACCACCTCGGATTGCGGAGTGTCAAAGGGTATAATTGTCAGCAAAGCGCTTTATCAGTCGATTGGTGAAGATTGGGCCAAGCATCTCATCGGTCGGACCCTCAATCGTGATATCGCTGGATTTAAGAGAAATACCCTTATTAACGCGGAAGTTTTAGAGAAGATTCTTGCAACTAGTGCGGAGGAAGTGGAAATTCGCTCGCTTCTAACTTGTGAACAAGATTGGGGAGTTTGTCAGCATTGTTATGGCGAAGATCTAGCGACAGGAAGATTAGTGGAAATCGGTTCAGCGATTGGCATTGTTGCTGCCCAAGCTATTGGTGAACCCGGAACACAGCTGACGATGAGAACTTTTCATACAGGAGGTGCAGCTGGCGAGGATATCACTTCCGGACTTCCTCGGGTTGGTGAACTTTTTGAAGCTAGGACACCAAGAAATATTGCCGTAATGTCAGAGATAGAGGGCAAAGCCAGTATTAGAAAAGAAAAAAATAAGCTGATAATCACCATCGTTGGTAAGGGAGAAATGGAAAATGAACATCATCTTTCAGGAGAGTGGAAAGTTGTTGTGAAAAATGGCGAGATGGTAAAGTCAAAGCAAATTTTAGCCACGCCAAAAGATGGGGAGACAAAACCGATTCGGGCTAAGGTCGCTGGGGCGGTAAAGATCGAGGGTGATATCATTAAGATCATCTCTCGCGGGAAAACCTCAAGAGAATATGTTGTTTCTGAAATGGTGGGACTGCGAATTTCTGATGGGGATGAAGTAAAGAAAGGCCAAGTTTTGACCGAGGGCCATCTAGACCTGCAGCGCAGTTACGAACTTGCTGGTCGGGATTTTACTGAAAGATATATTATTACCGAGGTTCAAAAAATCTATGCCTCACAAGGTCAAGAGATTAATGATAAGCACCTTGAAGTTATTGTCAGACAGATGAACAGTAAATGTCGAATCGTTGATCCCGGCAGCACAGAGTATCTTGATGGTTCCATACATAATCGAATCAAAATCGCAAGAGACAATAAGAAGTTGAAAGCTTCGGGTAAAAAAGAGATTCAGGCAGAGGATATTGTTATGGGCATCACCCGTGTGGCCCTAAAAACTGACAGCTTTTTGTCAGCCGCCTCATTTATGGAGACGACTTCAATCTTGATTAACGCGGCAATCACTGGTGCTAAGGACAATCTCCGTGGCCTGAAGGAAAATGTTATAATCGGTCGAAAAATCCCAGCGGGTACAGGTTTTAAAAGCGAAAGCTGAACCGACCCTTTACAGTCACAAAAAAATGTGCGATAATCCTAAAGTAAAATCATTAAGCGGAAGTAACTACACAGATTTTATTCGCAGATGAAACACAGATAAAAATAATCTGTGTCAATCTGTGCGAGAGATCTGTGTGGTAACAACATTATTAACATGCCGACAATTAATCAGCTAATTAGACATGGCCGTAAGAAACCTCTCCAGAAGAGCAAGACGACGGCACTGAAACGCGGTTTTAACTTCTTGAAAAACCGCCCTGTTGATATACGCCGTGGTTGCCCACAAAAACGCGGAGTGTGTATTAAGGTTTCGACAATGACACCAAAAAAACCAAACTCAGCCCTGCGAAAATTTGCTCGAGTGAGGTTAACAAATGGTATGGAAGTCAACGCTTATATCGGCGGAGAGGGTCACGCGCTTCAAGAACACTCTGTGGTGGTTATTCGTGGCGGTCGAGTTAAGGATCTACCGGGTATGCGATATCATGTTGTTCGCGGCAAACTCGATCTTGCTGGAGTCAAAGATCGCAAACAGGGTAGAAGTAAGTACGGCGTCAAGAAAGGGAAGGAATGAAAGTAACTCAAAACTCAAAACTCAAAATTCTGGAAGCCACTGCGTGGCTGCACTATCAAGTTGTTCGAACATAAAATACCTACCAAAGTTTTGATTTTTGAATTTTAAGTTTTAATTTTTCTTATTATGTCTAGAGGTCATCAGAAATTACGAAAAAGAGAGCTCACCCCTGATCGGAAATTTGGTAGTACACTTATTGCAAAGTTCATAAATTATCTTATGCAACGTGGGAAGAAATCTGTAGCGGAAAAGGTGGTATATGCTGCCCTTGAAAAATCAGCGAAAAAACTGAATGTTGAACCGCTGGAAGTTTTAGATCGTGTGCTTAAAAACGTTGCTCCACTTCTAGAGGTAAAAGCTAAGCGTATCGGTGGTGCTAACTATCAAGTTCCAATAGAAGTTAATCGCGAGCGCAAAGAAACTTTAGCCTTGCGTTGGGTAATTGCTGCTGCCAAAGCCAGACGTGGTGTTCCAATGGCGGAGAAATTATCTTTGGAAATTATTGATGCCTGCAATAACACCGGAGCTGCGATTAAGAAGAAAGAAGATACTCATAGAATGGCTGAAGCTAACAAAGCTTTTGCCCATTTTGCCAGATTATAGATCTGATGATGGAAATTCTCTAAGCAAAAAACTCCACATATGTAGAGTCTTTTGCTATA
>CAZHFJ010000004.1:0-15978 GCA_964531145.1 uncultured Candidatus Saccharibacteria bacterium
AAAACCGCCAAGAGTGTTATTAGTAGGTTTTTTTTCTTTTTTGAAATCATTTTTTTAGTTAATGTTAGCACACGGACGACTACACGGAATTAACACTGATGGAAATGACTAAATCCGAAATCCGAATGACGAAAAAATTAAGAAGTTCGAATGACAAATGACTAAAGTGATTGAATTATTGGACATTTGGTCATTTGATATTTGTTCGCCTGCCTGCCGGCAGGCAGGTCATTAGTCATTCTGGTTTCGTCATTGTTTATTATCCGTGTTTTCCTACCGTGTTCCTCCATGTGGTTTATTTGATCTGCATGCTAATCACCAATTTAAGCAAGAAATAAGCGACGGCAAAGCCCAAAAGGCAACAAAAAAGATAAAGACCGAAAGCCATAAAATACCAAGTCGTCTGCTTGAAGTAAATTATTTTATCCGGCTTGCCTTCCCTGAGTTGATTTGTCGCTTCAATTTTCATCTTGCTTTTATTATAGCAAATTAGTCAAATGGTTACTTCCACAAATGGATGACTAATGTTCTAATGACTAATGACTAATATTCGTTTTATTCGTTATTGGTTATTAGTTTATTCGTTATCCATTCTTGGTGGTTTTACTCATATCGTAGCGCGTCAAGCGGATTTAGGCGCGAGGCGCGGCGCGACGGGTAAAAACCGGTGATAAAACCGACAAAAACCGAGAAAACCACAATGCCGGCGGCAAAAATCGCCGGTATGACAAACAGGGTCTGCGGCTCGCCGCCAACGCTTTTTGCCAACTGATTAACACCAGAATTTATCCCTTTGGCGGTAACATAGCCCAGGACTACTCCGATTATTCCGCCTAAAGTTGAAATCATTGATGATTCAGTCAGAAAGATTTTTGAAACATCGCGGTCGCGGACACCAAGGGATTTCATCACTCCGATATCACGCGTCCTCTCCAAAAGGGCAATGGTCATCGTGTTAAACATTCCGATCGAAGCAACCAAAAGGGCGATCAAGCCAAAGAAAGCCAAAATTATCTGAATAACTCTAAATATTTGGTCAACTTGAGAAATCGTGTCGGCGATCGAAGTAACGGTAAAGCCCATTGAGGTTATGCTCTCTTTGACCGCCGGAATTGATTTTTGATCTTTAACATTAACCTCTAGAAGATTATAGACCGTGCTGTCGCTAATTTGATCTTGAACTGAAGCAATCGGCACATAAGCGAAACTGACAGAATCATCTTGAACGACGCCGATGACCGTATACTCCTTGGGTATCTCTTTCTTCTCCTTTGTCTCCGGATTAACGATAATTACCGTTGAAGTGAATTGTTTTTTAACCGCATCGGTCGGCACAATGTTTAAGGCCTTAAGGAGCGCGGTTGAAGCGACAATATCGGTCGGTGAATTTGAGAAAAAACCACCGACAACCGTTTCAATACCCTGAAGTTGAGCGTAGTCATCGTCAATAAACGAACCGACGGCATCGGTTTTTTTGCCCTGAAAATCAATTTTCAGCCCCAAAGACAGAAGCGGCGAAATCTTGCTTATCTCGGGCATCTCCTTAATTTTGGCGATCAGGGAGTTGTCAACTTTTTGCACTGCGGTTTTGCCCGGTGAGACCTCGATGGTGTTGATGGCAGCAATCGAGGCGATTCTTTTAATTGATAACTCCTGCAAGCCATAACCGAGGGAAACAAGAAAAACAATCGTCGCAATACCGACGGCGATGCCCATAATCGTCAAAATCGATCGCATGCGATTCGATTTGATGTTGTTGATAGCGATGAGAAGAATTTGGGAAAATTTCATAATACTTCCACAAATGGATGACTAATGTTCTAATGACTAATGACTAATATTCGTTTTATTCGTTATTGGTTATTAGTTTATTCGTTATCCATTCTTGTCTTAGCCCTGTTCCAGCGCTCGGGATTCAAGATCGAACTCGCCGACTTTCTTTAATTCCGGCCGTTTGTGATTAACCTCGGTTTTTATAATCAATCCGTCTTTCATATAAAAAACCCGGCTGGCATAAATCAGATGCTCGGGATTGTGAGTAACCATCAAAATCGTTCTTTTTGATTTGCGATTTAAGTGATAGATAATTCCCATCACATCCTCGGTTGATTTTGAGTCGAGGTTGCCTGTCGGCTCGTCACAGATTAAAATCCAAGGATTGGCCGCCAGCGCCCGAGCCATTGCTACTCTTTGCTGCTGGCCACCCGAGAGCTCGGTCGGAATTTGCTTCAAATGTTTCGCCAAACCAAAAATTGTTATCAGGTTAGTCGCCCGCTTTAGCGCTCTCTCCCGCGGCAAACCGGCGGCCAAAAGCGGCAGAGCGACATTTTCCTGAACACTCATTGATTTTAGAAGATTAAAGGACTGAAAAACAATCCCGATCTTTGTTTGGCGGAATTTGGCTTTTTGATCGGAGGAATAGCCGGAAATATTCTCTCCGCGAACTAAAAACTTTCCCTCGGTCGGGATTTCCAAACCGGAGCACAAATTTAGGAGTGTTGATTTGCCGCAACCGGAGGGACCGAAAAAAATAATATACTCACCGGGATGTATAGAAAAAGTTACGCCCCTGATAACTTCTATCTTATTAGGACCGATTATAAAGGTCTTCTTCAGTTTCTCGGCATCAATAATCGCGCTTGAAGCCATTTCCCCTCTCTTTTATTTGCTTTTATAAATATGTTATCATACACTTATAGTATAACATAATAGTTTTCAAAACTTTATTAATAGGGGACTATCTACTATGGAAAAAAGCAATTTTGGGAGCGAAAAATTGCCTGAACTTTATAAATTTTTCAAAAGCCAGGAAGACGGTTTGGGACAGAAAGAGGTCGAGGGTTTGGTTAAGACCTTCGGCAAAAACGAAATTACCAAGGACTCGCCAAGCGGATTTCTCCGGCTTTTTATCTCCCAATTCGATTTGCTCCTTAATCAGATTCTTTTTATCTCCGCCGTTCTGCTTTTTGCTCTCCGCGATTATAATGACGGTTTGGTAATTTTCGCTGCTTTATTTGTCAATATTGCCCTTGGCATCTATCAGAAGATTTCAATTTCCCGGGCAATTTTTCTCTTAAAAAATGCCCTGCGGGTCAAATCACTGGTTATCCGCGACGGCCACCAGCGAGAAATTGATCAGGAAGAACTGGTGCCGGGCGATATTATAATAGTAAAGACCGGACAGAAAGTGCCGGCGGACGCCCGAATAATTGTCAGTCACGATCTGCGAATTGATGAATCAATTTTGACCGGCGAGTCACTGCCAAAGGAAAAAAACGCCGTCGAGTTGCCGAAAAATACGATTCTCTCGGAACGGGAAAATATGCTTTTTATGGGAACTTTGGTTGACTCCGGCAGCGCTCGGGCGCTGGTGGTGACAACCGGCGACAAGACCGAGATTGGCAAAGTTGCCGGCATGGTAAAAAAAATCAAAACAGAGAAGACCCCGGGCGAAAAACAATTAGACAATCTCGGCCGGATGATTACTAAAATCGTTTTCGGCCTAGCCCTAATCATTCTAATAGTCAGTTTTCTTCGGGGATTGGAATTCGCCCAAATTGTTGCTATTACCGTTGCCGTTGCCTTGGCGGCAGTCCCGGAGGGACTGCCGGCAGCAATAACGGTAATTTTAGCCATCTCCGTTCAGCGGCTGTTGGATAAAAATTCTCTGGTGCGAAAATTGATTTCCGTCGAATCACTTGGAGCAATTTCAATTATCTGCACCGACAAAACCGGCACTTTGACTGAAGGCAAAATTCAGGTTGCCGGCATCTGGGGTTTTGCCGACAAATTGGAATTGCCGCAAATTAAGGATTTGGAGAAAAGAAAAAGCGCTTCAGACCAACGTTTTGAGATGCTGGCTTTAAAAATCGCCGCTCTTTGTTCCGAAGCGTTCATTGAAAATCCCGACGATAAACCGGACTCCTGGATTTTGCGCGGCCGGCCGACGGAAAAGGCCTTAATTTACGCCGCCGCTTTGGCCGGAATCCAGCCGGAGAAAATCCTTCAAGATGAGCCGCAAATTACCAAAATTCCCTTTAATCCGGCTCATAAATATTCAACTTCTTTCAATAAACTTTCGGAAACGGAAAATACTCTCTATTTTATGGGCGCGCCGGAGTTAATTTTGGAGAAAAGTGTGATTGTTAATATTGAAGGCAAGGAAAAAAAATTGACCGTCGCCGAGATTGAAAAATTATCCAAACAATATCTGAAACTCTCGGAGCAGGGCTACCGAGTACTGGCAGTCGGTTACAAGAAAACCCCGGCGAAAATGGTCAGCGCCATTGACGGCACACTATTGGCGGCTGACAACTCGCTGGTTTCCGAGATGACCTTTGTCGCCCTGATCGCTCTTTTTGATCCTTTGCGGCCGGATCTGCCAAAAGCCATTTCTTTTTGCCAGAAGATCGGCGTTCGGCCGATTATCGTTACCGGAGACAATCGGCTAATTGCCCAATCGGTGGCGGCAAAAATCGGCATTGAGGCCAAAGATGAAAATATCATCGAGGGTGGCCAATTAGATGATCACTTTCAAGCCGGCAACGAAGAGTGGTTCGATAAAATTTCAATTTTTGCCAAAATTTCCCCTTTTCAAAAATCACAAATTATTGAAAAATATCAAGGCCGCGGCCAAATTGTGGCGATGATCGGCGACGGCATAAATGATACGCCGGCGATGAAAAAAGCCAATGTCGGCATTGCCGTCGCCGCCGGCAGTGATGTGGCAAAAGAGACCTCGGAAATCGTTCTTCTGAACAACGATTTCACCACTTTGACCGAATCAATAATCGAGGGGCGAATCGCTCTCGATAATATGCGAAAAGTCATCACTTACGCAATTTCCGACAATTTTGTTGAAATTATTATAATTCTTTTAAGTTTGCTGGCCGGTTGGCCTTTGCCGCTTCTCGGCGCCCAAATTATCTGGATTAATCTGGTAGAAAGCGGCTTGGTTAATATGTCTTTTGCTTTTGAATTCCCCCATCACGATATTGTCAGAAGCACGCCGGCGGAGAATAAGACACCGATCCTAAATTCTCGAACAAAACGATTAGTTCTGACAATCGGCATCACGACGACGGTCTTGGTCTCAGCCCTGTTATTTATTATTAATCAAACAAATTACCTTGATGTCGGCGGCAACCTTTCGAGTTTGATTTTCGCCACAATTTCACTTAACACTTTACTCTTTTCCTTCTCCTGTAAGAGCTTAAATAAGCCGATCTGGAAAATTAATCCGTTCTCCAACCGCTACCAATTACTGGCTTTCTTTGTCGGCCTCGGTTTGCTTTTCGCCGCCCTTTATGTCGGAAGCTTGAATCTCTTGCTAAAAACCTCACCATTAAATCTTCATCAGTGGACAATAGTTCTCATTGTGGTAGCAATTAATCTTACCTTGATCGAACTCTTCAAATGGCTTTTCACCAACCGCCGGGGCTAGGTAGGCTAGGTAGGGGACAGGTCCCAAATGAACTCGGTTTTGATAAAATCAAGAAAACCGGCTATAATAAATATATGTCAAGGTTCCCGAGATTATTATTATCGAAAAGTTGTTATCACATAATAACACGTGGTAATAATAAAAATATTGTTTTTCGAACTCCCGCCGATTACGACTATTATTTGCAACTCATTGATCGTTTCAAGTTTGAGTTACCTTTTAATCTCTTTCACTACTGTTTGATGCTTAATCACATCCACTTGATGGTTCAAACTAATGAAGCGGAAGATTTTTGGTTTAATGGTCAAAAAGTGTTGGTATTTTAGCCCTTTTTCTTAAGATTTTTCAGATAAATATACCATGCAAAATAACTCTCTCGTTTCTCTTTTTTAAGCCCTCGATGAGTCCTAAATTTATGTTTCAAATCCGCGAATCTTTCCTCTAAACCATTAGTATCTTTTGGGATTGATTTATCATTCAAATAGACGAATATATCCGGTAGGGCATTTTCAATATGATAGATAACTCTTCGCAAGTTTCTGTGCGTATACCACCAGTGATTATCTTCATTACTATAACTTTTTTCTTTCAAAAAGTTGAAATAGATTCTCTTCCACTGGGAAAGACAACAAAGCCATGTTCTCATAGCAATTTCGGAGTCAATGGAGTTAATTCGTTTTGTGATCTCCTGTAACTCAATACCGGCTTTGGTTTTTGGCTTCTGGGTGATGTAGGTTTCGGCATATCTTTGAATGTGAACCAAGCAACGCTGAAATTTGACTTCTGGAAAAACTTTCCGGAGTGCTGTTTTGATCGCTAATTTACCATCAGTTGTAACACTAGAAACATTTACACTTGCTCTTTTTAACTTCCTTAGATCGCTTTCAATTTCTGCCTCCTTCTCTCTTGCGGAATAACGATAAAGCTGGAAGTATTTAAGACCAGAGTCAAAGTACAAAATTAGACAATTAATTCTTTTGAAAAATGTGCCGTCAATCAAAAGGCGGGCATTCGGATTAGGTTTGGCTTAATTACTGGCATTGTCAATAAAAGTTGGCCTATTGTCCTCTTGGCAGTCTCCAGACTGACATTCCCTCGATCGGCTACTTGTCCCAATGTTAAGCCGGAAATCCAGAGCTTCAGCCAGCTCCTGTGGCCAGACCTTTGATTCTCCCAAACAAAAGAACGCTGACAGTTTTTACACCGCCAGCGCCTTTTGTTGTTTTTAGTTTTAGCCCAAAGAATTACTGATTTGTTAGAACAATTCGGACAACTTTTTTTTCATAAAAATCATTCAATAATATTTTAGAAATATTTTCATCAAAGAAATGATAGCACAGGACTGATAAAACTACCACTTTCACCAACACTTTTTGACCATTAAGCCGTAAATTTCGCAATGAATATTAATTCTGGAACTCTCTATAAACCAAAAAATATTCTATTTGATTCTATTTGATTCTATCTGATCTTGACTTCTTGATCCTAATTCTTATACGGATTTTCAATGATCATTGAAAATCCGTATAAAATATTTTATTTTCTGTTATGATTGAATTATAAAAAAAGAATCGAAAAAAGAGGCAAAAAGAATTTTTGGCGAAATTACGCTGTCAATTTTAGATATTATTTGTTCGATCCCGGGAGCACTTGTTGGATCTTTTGTAGATCAAAAAGCAATTTTGCAGAAGATGAGAATGAACGAAGAATACAAAAGTCTGCCGGTAAATTATCTTAACGGTTTAATTCACCGCGGCTATCTTGAGACAAAAATCGAAAAAGGCCAAAAATCCGTTCGCCTAACGCATAAAGGCAAAATTCGGCAACTTGAAGGAGATAAAAATGATAAAAAAGATGGTAAATGGAGATTTTTATCATTTGACATTCCCGAGCAGAGATCAGGGGATCGCGATCAGTTTCGCCGTTCAATTAAGCGAATCGGTTTTAAGCTAGTTCAAAAAAGTTTGTGGGTTTGTCCATTTGTTAGAGCTGATCAAGTTGATTTGATAATCGATGAATTAAAAATTCGTCAATATGTTGCTTATATTATCTCCGATAAAACTGATATCGAAAATTATTTAAACAGAATCTTTAAAAAATAATATTTATTTAGTCGCACCATTTCAAAGTTGAATTTTATACGGATTTTCAATGATCATTGAAAATCCGTATAAATATAATCTTGATCTAGTGGATTTTATATTTATTCTTTATAAGTTTTTACAAGTTTTTGTTGTGTAGATTTTAGCAGCTTCCTAATTTATTTCCACCAACTTCGTTTTTTGCTTTCGACCTCACGAAGCTGTTCATAGAGTTCACGTTGCTCTCGGGTAATATTTTTTGGTATTTCGATTCGAACAGAAATAATCAAATCTCCCCTGCCACTTTTGTGGGCTCGCCCTCTACCCTGAAATCTAAACGCCTGGCCATCTTGCGTGCCAGCGGGAATATCCAAATTTATTTTTTCACCACCAACACTAACTTCTAATTTATCGCCCAAAACTGCTTGAGCCGGAGTAATGCGAATCTCAGCTTGAACCTGAGAAAACGCCTGGCCAAAGAAGTTTTCAAAAATATCTCCAAGCCCGCCAAAACCACCGAAATTGAATTCATAATCTTGGCCACCAAAACCTTGAAATCCCTCAAAACCACCAAAGCCGCCGGCATTGCCAAAATCCGTCCGACCAAATTGATCATATTGTGCCCGCTTTTGTGGGTCAGAAAGAACCTGATAAGCTTCATTTATCTCTTTAAACTTTCTCGCGTCTTCCTCACTGCCACCACGATCCGGATGATACTTCAAAGCCAGCTTTCTGTAAGCTTTTTTAATTTCCTCCGTCGAGGCGTTCTTCTCTACGCCCAAGATTTTATAACAATCCTGTACCATAATTTAAATAATAAAAAACTTTTTCAGAGAAACTCCGATTTTCCTAGGGCAAAAAACTCCTATCTATTCTCTCACTGTACTACTACACTACCGTTGCTAGCATCAATCTGAATTTCCTTCATGTTGTTCTTACTCACATAGTCAACAAACCAATATAACCAATTTTTCGGATCAGAATTTTTCAGTGTCAATCTAACTTCCACAACCTCATTGCTATTACGAAAGTCCAGCCCGCCATTTTTTTCAGCTATTTGCAGGGCAGCGATATAATTCAATTTCCAGTAATCGCGACTGATGGCTCCAAGGCCGCCGATGTAATCCTCTTTGGGCACTCTGGCTCGAACAAATTTCCCAGTGGTATTTGAAACTGTTATCACCCAGTTATTAATCTTATCAGCTGATGATGCATAGACGTAGGTAGTTTCGCCAGAACCTGTGTCCAAGGAGCCGGGCAATTTTACCTCGACTGCGATCAACTGAAATTTTTTATCAACCTCAGCTGCTTTTCCATCAGCAACACTCGCCTGACTGGTAATATTTTCATTTAAACTGCTGGAATCAATATTTGTCAGATTGCTAATTTTGACTGCCTCGGTAGCTTTTTTCTCGCTCTCAGCTTTTTGCTCTGCCTCTTTTGCCTGATTTCTATTCGAAATATAAGCCCAGATGCCAGCAACAACAAGAGCCGCTGCCAAAATTATGATAAATATTGGTTTTTTCAGAAAATCCAACAATTGCCCTCCCTGAAGATATTCTAGCAATATTATTTTTCAAGTGCAATGATATAGTTTTAAAAACTTATTTCACAGCAATTTATTTTTTCTCTTTCTTCTCCTGATTCTCTGATTTCCTCTCTTCGCTCCCAGTTTCTGCTGACTGCGAACCAGCTTGCTGCTGATACATCGAAGCACCAAGTTCTTGCAAGGACTTCGACAATGCCTCGGTCATCTCCTTAATCACTTGGGTGTTATCGCCAGGAAGTGCGTCTCTTACTGCTTTGACCTTATCCTCAACCTCTGTCTTTTTGTTTGAATCAACCTTATCCCCGGCGCCTGCCTTGGCGGCAGACAGGTCTTTCAATGTTTTTTCGGCAGTATATACTAAACTTTCTGCCATATTTTTTGCATCAATCAATTCGCGTTTTTTCTTATCTTCGTCGGCATGAGCCTCGGCATCCTTTCTCATCTTCTCAATCTCTTCTTCCGACAAACCAGATGAAGAAGTAATAGTGATCTTTTGCTCTTTGCCAGTAGCCTTGTCAGTCGCTTTGACATTAACGATGCCATTGGCATCAATGTCAAAGGAGACCTCAATCTGTGGAATGCCGCGTGGTGCCGGCGGGATACCGTCAAGGATAAAGCGACCGAGAGTTTTGCTGTCAGCAGCCATTTCGCGCTCACCTTGCAAAACGTGGATATCAACTTGGGTTTGATTATCAGCGGCAGTCGAGAAAATCTGTGATTTTGAAGTTGGAATTGTGGTATTGCGCTCGATCAATTTGGTACTTACTCCACCCAAAGTCTCAATTCCAAGTGATAGTGGAGTAACGTCCAGAAGCAGAAGATCTTTGACTTCACCACCAAGAACACCACCTTGAATTGCCGCGCCGATCGCCACCGCTTCATCAGGATTGACTGAGTGATTCGGCTCTTTATCAAAAATCTTTTTAACCACTTCCCGAACTGCCGGCATTCTGGTCTGACCGCCAACCAAAATCACTTCATCAATATCCTTGGCCTGCACTTTTGAATCCGTTAAGACTTTTTTACACGGACCTTCAGTTTTATCAATCAGATCAGCGACTAGACTTTCTAATTTGGCCCGAGTCAAGGTCATTTGCAGGTGTTTCGGTCCAGAGGCGTCAGCAGTGACAAAAGGCAAATTTATTTCCGTTTCATTGGTGGTTGAGAGTTCAACTTTGGCTTTTTCAGCTGCTTCTTTGACTCGCTGAATTGCCGCTTTGTCAGAATGTAAATCTACTCCTTGATCTTTCTTGAACTCATCAATAATATAGTCCATGATCTTCTGATCAAAGTCGTCACCACCAAGATGGGTATCGCCATTGGTCGCTTTGACCTCAAAAACGCCATCGCCTAACTCTAAAATTGTGATATCAAAAGTACCGCCACCTAAGTCATAAACTGCGATCTTCTCATTCTTTTTTCTATCAAGTCCGTAGGCTAAAGCCGCAGCAGTTGGCTCATTGATAATGCGCTTAACATCCAGTCCGGCAATTTTACCGGCATCTTTTGTCGCCTGACGCTGTGAGTCATTGAAATAGGCTGGGACGGTGATAACAGCCTCAGCTACCTTTTCACCAAGATATGCTTCAGCATCAGCTTTTAGTTTTTGTAAAATGAAAGCGGAAATTTCCTGCGGGCTGTATTCTTTACCTGCCTCGGCGGCAGACGGGCCGTTCATCACTACACGAATCGAACCATCAGCAGCTTTCTTATGAGCATAGGGCATTTTCTTTAGATCATCCTGAGATTCCTTGTCATTATATTTACGACCAATAAAACGCTTGACTGAAAAAATCGTATTTTCAGAGTTAGTAACTGCTTGACGTTTAGCCAACTGGCCAACAAGTCGTTCCCCTTTTTTATTTTCAGCCACAACCGATGGGCAGACCCTGCCGCCCTCAGCAGTCGGAATAATTTTTGCCTCGCCGCCTTCCATAACTGCAACAGCTGAATTAGTCGTACCTAAATCAATACCAATAATCTTTCCCATATTTCTCCTTATGATTACTTAATATTCTACTTTTTACTAATGTTGGAGTCAGTTCGGTCTGTGGATTGTAGTGACCCCATGACCCGACTCATCGCCGTCCGCCTTGTGGGTTTGTTTGACGGAAAACCAACTCCTATATAAAAATGTAAAGGAAACTTTACATTTTGTCAATACCCAAATATACACAATAATCATTTTTCCTTTCTAGAAAAAGAAAAAAGCGGACAACCACGGGGGTGTCCGCCGGACACGAAACTGGCGGTGCGCGCTGGAATCGAACCAGCGACCTTGTCCTTATCAGGGACATGCTCTCACCAATCTGAGCTAGCACACCTGCCTTACGGCAAAGGTTATGGAGCCCCCAAATCCAGGTTACGCCCCACTATCATGGCAAAAGCCGGGACCTGGCGGCCCTCTTTCGCTCGGTGGATACCCAGAAATCGAGGGACTCCACCAACAGGCCTCCCGCTCCATAACGAAGAGACCTGATTGGAAACGTTGGTCGGGGTGGTTGGATTTGAACCAACGACCTCGTGCTCCCGAAGCACGCGCGCTAACCAAGCTGCGCCACACCCCGATTTTTCGACACATTATCTAATCTAGCAAAACAAAAATCCTCTGTCAAGAACATATGGAGTCTAATAAAAAACTGCCTCTTGAACCAAAAAGCAGTTTTTTATTTACTAATTTATTTTCCTTTAGACACTTTGACTTTGGCAGGGCGAAGGACTGAATCAGCAAACTTATAGCCCGCTAAGATTTCTTCAACAATTTCGCCTTCTGGTTTTTCAGACTCGACTTCCTCAACTGCTTCATGTAGCTCTGGATTAAATTGTTGACCAACTGATTCAATATGCTCTAGCCCATTATCAGCGAGTATTTTTTCAAACTGTCTTTCAATTTGGCGAATCCCTTGCGCCCAGTTGTGATTTTCTAAATCTTTTGGAATATGTCTTGCCGCTAACTGGAAATGATCGAGGACAGTAAGCAGCTGATGCACCAAATCGGAATTGGCAGATTTAATTAGTCGCAGCCGATCATTAGCAGCTTGTTTTTTGAAATTCAAAAAATCCGCTTGAGTTCGTTGCCAACCAGCCGTCAACTCGGCAATTTTCGCTTCTAGCTCTTTCCGCTCAACAGATGTTGAGCGAGACTCGCCCAACTTTTCTTGGGCGGTAATTTTTTTCTTTTGATTCTTATCCATCCAATCCTTTCATCTTGGTATAATAAGCCTAAATGAAAAAATTGTCAATTCCGAGTTACCGGGTTTTTACATTTATAATGCTTTCTTTTTTGCTTGGAGTTTTTATCTCCAGCTTTTTTAATCTAGATTTTTTTGCCATTTATTCTGTTGCAATCGCGATTGTGGTTATCCAAGTCAGTATATACTACATATTCAGGCGCGACTTTCTGATCAAAGTTATCATTTTTTCTGCCATTTCATTTTCCACCGGCTTCTTGTTTTTTAGCTACCAGAATACTAAATTATCGTCACAAATTCTGCCCTTCGGTCAGGATAAAGAATTTTCCGGCGTTGTCAGCAGCTATCCAGAGAATGAAGGCAATCGCCAGCAATTTTTTCTGCATGTTGTTGACTACAAAGCCAAACTACTCATCGAAGCCGGAAGATATCCAGAATTTGCCTATGGTGAAAAATTAAAAATCAAAGGCAAAATTGAACAACCAGAGAATTTCTTTGATTTCGACTACATCAACTACCTGAAACGTTACAGTGTTATCGGTATTGTAAAAAATGCTAAAATTGAAATTGTTTCGAAAAACAATGGCAACAGGATATTAAGTTGTCTTTATACTTTTCGTAGAAAGTTTGAAAGCACAATAAAGAAAAACTTACCTGAACCAGAAAGTTCATTAGCGGTTGGAATTCTCATTGGTTCGAAAGAAGGTTTCACTGACGAGATTATGAACCAATTTAACAGAACCGGCATTACACACATTGTTGCTCTTTCCGGTTTCAATGTAACTATAATTATTGTCTTTTTATCGGCATTATTGCTCGGAGTTATCAACCGCAAAACAAATTTTGTAATTTCAATTATTTTTGTCATCCTCTTCGTTGCTCTGACAGGCGCCTCAGCCAGCGTTGTCAGGGCAGCAATTATTTCTCTACTTCTGGCTTTTGGAGCAACAATTGGTCGGAGAGCTGATAAAACTAATTTAATTCTGTTAGCAGCAACAGTAATGGTCGCAATCAATTCTTTTGTTCTTCGATATGATATTGGTTTTCAATTGTCATTTTTAGCCTATATCGGTTTGGTTTATTTCTCTAACATTCTAATTAAATTTTTTGAGCGGCGACCATTAAAAAATATTCCAAAAACCATTCAATTGGCAGTAACAGAAACTCTATCGGCACAAATTATTGTTCTGCCATTACTTCTAACCACATTCGGTCGCATTTCTATTATCGCCCCACTAACCAATGTTCTAATTTTGCCGATTATTCCCCTGTCTATGCTTTTTGTTTTTTTATCAGCAATAATATTTTTTCTCCTGCCGTCAATCGGTCATCTGGCATTTCTAATTTCATATCTGCCGTTAAAATATGTTTTACTAATAGCTAAATATTTTTCTGCTCTACCACTTTCTTCGATTGAGTTAAAGGGCAGCTGGCAAATTATTCTAGCCGTAGTTTATTCATTATTTATAGGCGCAATATATATTTACCTGACAAAATTCCGATGGGCAAAAAAATCAATAGCATAAAAATTTATTTTCTGATCTTTCTGGCATTTCTAGCCATTGCTATTTGGACAGTTTATTTTAAAGAACCTGATAACAATCTGCATATTTTTGTCCTAGATGTCGGCCAGGGCGACTCGATTTTAATCCAAAAAGGCGACTACCAGATTTTGGTCGACGGCGGCCCAGATAGCAAAGTAATTTCAGAACTTGGAAAAGTTATGCCGGTTGAAGATCAAGAGATTGAGGAGGTGATTTTATCTCATCCACATGCTGATCATGTCAGCGGGCTTATTGAAGTTTTGAAAAGATACAAAGTGGATAAGGTCGGATATAATGGGATCGATTACAACAGCGGAGTTTACAGGGATTTTCTGGCAGAAATAAAAGATAAAAATATTCCGACGGAAATTCCGATGATTAATAAAATAGAATCGGTTTTTGATCAAGGCAAAATTACTTTTCTCTGGCCTGGCAATAATGCGCAGGGCTACAAAGATAATTTAAATAATACTTCGGAGGTTTTCCGCTTTGACTACGGAAGTTTTTCCGCACTGCTTCCCGGCGATTGCGAGATTGAGTGTTGGCAAGGTATTATTGCCAATAATAAAAATTTAATCGCTAATGTTGTATTTCTGAAAGTCGCCCATCATGGTTCAAAAAACGGCACAACCGAGGAGAACATTAGTATTATTAATCCAAAAATCGCCGCAATTTCACTCGCCAAAGACAACAAATTCAGCTTTCCGCATAAACAAACTCTGGAACTGCTACAAAAAATCGGCGCCGACATCTACCGCACCGATTTAAATAGTACTATTGATATCTCAACCGACGGAGAGCACTGGTGGAAAAAATAGCTGACATTCTATTTTTGAAGTCTTGATTTCTAGCTACCGAGGTTTTATCTTGATTTGAGCATTAACACTCTCACCTTTAATAACATTGACCTTTTTATTCGCCGGATCAATAATTTGAAAATTAGTTTGGTTTTGATATCGGATTCGAATAATCTGCTGTTCTCCTTTGGGTATTCGGCGAATGATAAAATTGCCCTGACTGTTAGTTATTGCTACGCGTGGTCCGATTTGAATAAGATAATCTGCTAATTTCTGGCCGGACTCGTTTACTAATGTTCCTGTGATTGTTCCGGTTTCATTAAATAATCCTAATTTTTTCAAAGCATTATCAAGCCAATTGTTAAAGGCGTTAATTTTCTGCTGCAGAACTGCTTTAGCCCAATTGTTAGCGTTAGCAACCGGCCCAATAATCCGATTAAATTGAACCATAGCTTTTTGCAAGAGTCCCAAACTATTATAAACACTCTCCCGCCAATGGCCGCGCTTGATTTGCTCAAAGGTATAATTGGCATTTCCCAACCGGCCGCCAACCGGCTTGAACATCAAATTGTCATTGCCGTAAACCGTACCGACATTTTCGGCGAATAATTCCCACATATAAGCCAAGGTATTTTGGCAGTAACTATTTTCTCTCGCATGATATTTGATAATTCCATAGAATCGGTCATGCTGGGTGAAGTAGGCGGAGAAAAATGAGGCGAACATTTCATGCGGATTGTCATAGGGATGGCCTATCAGGGGATAAGGTAAAATTTCAACATTGCCTTCCCTAATCTGATTCCAGACACAGTCCCGAAAACTGCTATTGCCATCATTGACGATCTGATTAAATAATTGCTGCCAGCGTCGGCCAAACGATGTATTTGGGTCAAGAAATTTCGCCTGATAAACATGATGGCCGTATTCGTGGGCGACAGCAGTGAAAAGATCCTCGGTGCGATGAATTTTTATGTACCAATCAATCAAATCCCGAAAAAGAACAATTATCCGGGAGGGAGAATTGCTGAAACAGGTCGGAACATCCCGAGATAACGCCGCGGCGTTAAAATCACCTTTTCTGATCGAGATAATCAAATTCCCAACATCTTTTGATTGATTTTTCAAGCGAACAATTTTTTGACTTAAATCACGGAAAAAATCAATGTTTGTGTTAAACCAGTCCTTAGTGTCTTGATTCTCAAAGGCGAAATAAATGCCATTATCCAAAGAGACAACCAGATCATTTTGCGGACACCAGCCAATTTTTATTTCTTTGTCTTCTTTGTTGTCAAAATAAACCGGCTGCGAATAATAATTCACTCCCGGCAGATAGGCGCGATAATAGCCAGTTGTCAAATTGCAGTACTTGGCGA
>CAZHFJ010000004.1:16078-18714 GCA_964531145.1 uncultured Candidatus Saccharibacteria bacterium
AAATTATCAGCAAGAGTATTTTTCCAATTTTCATACAATGTCCCTTGGATTATGGAATCCCTGACACCATCGGGTATTACCAATTTGCCATCCTGGCCAGTCAAACCAAAAATCTTATACGACAATGGATCATATATTTCGCCGTAAGCCGGCATCGCAATATAATAACCGGCAAATGCCGTAGCAGAATTGTTGCCGACCAATACCTTGATATTACTTAATCTTTGCCCCTGATTGTTTTTGACAATAACAGTAAGTTTTGCCAGGTTATTTTGGTTCGGCAAATCTTGAGGAATGATAAATATACCATAGCCAAAAACCTGCAAAATTTCCTGTTCCGACAGACCATCAAAATTGGCAGGTAAGGTAATCTTCTTTTCTCTGCTTTCGATCGCTCCGCCCGCGCCTTTGTATTCAATTCGGATAGTTACGGTCTGGCCTAATTCAGGATAAAATTCATACCGTCCGTAATCGTCAGTTGTGCCAGACTGCACTTCCTGCCCGATGATAACTTTAACTGTTACTCCCGAAAGTGGCTTTAAGCTTTTGGATTGCAAAACCAAAACCGGGTAACGGATCTCCGTTGATGCCTGTTCTTTCTGTTTTAAGGAAAGAACGACCTCGACCGCTTCATTATTCTTGATGTTAAAATATGCTCGGCTTTTAGCGGTATCAAGATAGTCAATGTGAAAAGCATTAAGGTAATAATTTCCCGGCGTGATATTATCAATTCTAAACCGGCCATCGGCATCGGACTGGGTTGTTTGCAGCGGAGCAGTTGGAGTATTTTTCCACAAACTAATTTTTGCTCCGGCAATATTGGCGTTGCTGTTAATATCTTTTACTGTACCAACAATAAAAGTTCCGGCAGCTTGTTTCTGATTTAAGAATATTGTCCAAGGATAATTTTTGCTAATCTCTAAGATTATCCGAGAAATATAACCGCTGGCGGAAATTTGAGCTTCAAGATCAATTTTAGTATCAATAAGTGTTTTTATCCTGTATTTATAAAATTCTGCTTTGCCTTCAGAGTTAGTTGTGGCGCTCAATTCAAAATTGTCAATTCTTGAAATTAATTTAACACTGGCTCCAGTTATTGGAGCTTTTGTCTGATTATCCTTAACGATTATTTCAGCTACTGGCTCCTTTTCCAAAACAAAATTAACTTCAGCAAAATAGGCGCTGTAAGTTTGATTATATTGGATACCGCGGCCCACCTCGATTGTAAATTTCAAGTCACCCGAGATATTATAACGTTCGGACATTTCAGTAAAACTAACCTCGAATTCATTATTTGAGTTAAAATCGGAATGTTCTATTTTGTAGTTATAGATTGGTGCGCTCTCCGGCCAAATAGCACTTGTACTTAAGCAACTCTGCTCCCAAGTTGTATCTCCCGTTACACCAATTGGTCGTGATATTACCCAAAAATCTTCGCCACCAACAAATTCACCCGTATCTTTATCTGTGACTTTGCCGGCGATAATCAATTTAGACACAGTTTGGGGATTTATTGTAACCTCCAAAAAATTATCAGCATTCTTTTTTACATCATACTGCGCCGAAACATTTTTTAGATAATTTGAGTTGTAACTACCGGAGCCCTCACTATTAATTAAAAATTGATGTTGTCCAAGAGTTAAATTATTAAATTGTCCCTCGCCGGTTGTATCGGAGATTTTCTCTTCCTGACCATCGCGAATTATTGAGATACCATGCAGAGGGGTATGGTTTTGATCTTGAATATAAAATCGAAGATTTGCTGTTTTCGTTTCCAAATTGAAATTGACGAAAATAACATCATTGGCTATAACCGTGGCGGTTTTTGACTGGTCACCATATTGGCTTCCGCCTTGAACGGTCAATGTGACTACGCCAATTGGAACAACACCAAACGAATAATCACCAGCTGCGCCTGTTTGAATATTGCGATTTTGATTTTGGCCGTTTTGATCTCTAAAGGTTAAAATAATATTGCGGTTGGGCAAATTATTTCCACTCGTATCTCTGACATAGCCGTTAATTTGGCCGTTGCCGACTTCGCCGGCGCAAGATAAATTAATAATTTTTTCAATTGTTTGGTTGGCAACAACATTAAATAAATCGCTTTCACTGCTACAATTCGGCACTTGGCTGGCATAAATTTTATAGCGCAGATTGTTGTCGGTTAAAACCTGCACTCCGGGGAAAAGCGACTCACCGTTTTGACCAGCGATTTTTGGCTGGCGGAGAAAAGTTGAATCAATGTTCCACTTCCCGCTTTGATTGATATATCGCAGTAGGGTAACTTCGGCTGAAGTTGGCTGGTTGTCTTTTTTGATTTGAGCCCTAACATTGCCAGTCGTTGTGGTGGATTTTGGGATAATGGTATCGGCCAGCATTTTCAGTTTGCCAGTTTTGGCTAAACCAAAAATCACACCGGAAAGAATAATCACGCCGGCTAAGATTATTCCAAGGATTATCTTAGTTCGTTTGGACAAGCCCCCTCAACTTTTTAATTATTATTTATCTCTGATTTCTTGTGATTCGCGAACGGGGGTAGCAGAATTACGCTCTGGCCAATAAACTCCCCAAACATAAGTCACTACTATCGCCAAAGATAGTAAGAAAATTACCGATAGCAGGAATTTTCGCAG
>CAZHFJ010000005.1:0-10291 GCA_964531145.1 uncultured Candidatus Saccharibacteria bacterium
GAACGGATTGATCGGACTAATCAAGCAATAAACGAGCGCCTCGACAATGCCGCCAGAGTTATTTCCGCTGTCAACAAAGAACTTGGTGTGATGTCGCAAATCGGCTCCCAGCTTTCCAATTTTCAAGAATTCTTAAAATCACCGAAGCTTCGCGGCGGCATCGGAGAGCAAGGGCTAAAGGACATGCTGGCACAAGCTTTTCCGCACGAACTTTATAAAATGCAGTATCAATTTAGAAACGGTCAGATCGTTGATGCGATTATTAAAATTGATGCCGGACTCATCCCGATTGATGCCAAATTTCCTTTGGAAAATTTTAACCGCTATCTAAATGCCAAATCTGCAGAGGAAAAACAAGTCGCAAAAAACAAATTCCGTTCTGATTTTCGCGTTCATGTTAATGCAATTGCCAAAAAATATATCAATCCCGACGAAGGCACGGCTGATTTTGCCTTTATGTACTTGCCATCAGAATCAGTCTTTTTTGAGGTGGTGAATTCGGAGCGTGATCTTTTTGACTATGCCGCCAAAAGCAAAGTAATTCCCAGCTCACCAAGCACATTTTTCTATTATTTGCGAACAATAATGCTCGGACTCGAGGGCAAGCGCATCACTGAAATGAGCCGAGAAATTATGAAAACGCTAAAAACCATTAAGCAAGAATCGCACAAATTCGGCGATAATTTAGGTAAGCTCAATAAACATGTAACCAACGCAAAAAGCACTATGGATATCGTCAATACCGGTTATGCCGGTTTGGCGGGTAAAATTAATCAGGTTGATGTCCTTGAATCTAATCAAGCAAAACTTATAGAAGAAGAGACTAGTGAAAAGATTAACGACTAAAATTGTTATTATTGCCATTGCCGCGCTCGTTGTGGTGGGAATTGCGGCTTATTTTATCTGGAATAAAATTAAAGCCGATACCACCAATTACAGCCAGGTAGTGACGGGAGAAGACATTCAAACTACCAAAGCTGTTGAGAGCCCTGAGCCTGATACCAGAAGTGAAGTCGCTGTGCCGATTTTGATGTATCACCACATTCGAAATTATAATGATCCAAATGACAAAATCGGCACAAATTTATCAGTGCCGCCAGAAAATTTTAAGGCCCAAATTGATTACTTAAAAAGCGCTGGCTTTAGCACTATTACTTTTTCTGATTTTATCGCATATCCCGCAAAGAAATTGCCAGAGAAGCCAGTAATTCTTAGCTTTGATGATGGTTATCAAGATGCTTTTGACTATGCATATAAACCACTTTTGGCGAATGGGCAGGTCGGGGTCTTTTTTGTTATTGTCAATTTTCTTGACAGGCCAGACCATATGACAAAAATAGAAGCTGCGGAAATGGCTGACTCCGGGATGGAGATAGGATCACATACTTTGGACCACCCCGATTTAACGAAACTGACGTCGGAAAAATTAACTTCCGAACTTTCAGAGAGCAAAAGCATTTTGGAGAATTTGACCGGCAAGAAAGTTATCAGTTTTTGTTATCCAACTGGTCAACATAACGATTTTGTTGACGCTGCCGCAAGAGATACAGGTTATCTAGTCGCGACAACAACACAGATGGCGATTAGTTCAACTTCAGAAAACAAATTTACTCTTTCGCGACTGCGAATTAATCCGAATGATTCTCTAACTTACTTCGCAGATAAGATCGTAAATTATAAACCCTAATAATAAAGTCAAAACCTAAAAAATATGGAATTTAAAATTTCCAAAAATGAGGCGGGGGAGAGAGCTGATGTTTTTTTGGCCAAAAAAATTCCCGATATTAGTCGGGCGCAAATTCAGCAAGCAATAAGATCCGGTGTTGTCAAAATAAACAGAAAAAGTATTAAATCATCATACATTCTAAAAATTGGTGATAAAATTACAGTCGAAGATAAATTTCTTGAAAATTTAAATAAGCCATTAAAATTAAAATCAGAAAAAATACCACTTAAGGTAATTTTCGAGGATGACGATCTTCTAGTTATAGACAAGCCCTCAAGCCTGGTTACTCATCCGGGTGCAGGTAACAAATCTGGTACAGTTGTAAATGCTCTTCTTAATTACATCCCGGAAATTAAAAACGTTGTCCAGGAAAAGACTGACCAATTTTCTCTTCTTCGACCGGGAATTGTCCATCGGCTGGACAAGGATACTTCTGGCCTGATGGTGATCGCCAAAAATCGCCAGACATTATCATTTCTATCAAGCGAGCTGCAAAATAAACAATTCAACAAATATTATTTAGCTCTGGTTTACGGCTGGTTGCCCGAAGGGGGAAAGATCGAAAGTTACTTAGCTCGTGATAAAAAAAATCGCAAAAAGATTATTGAGGTCGAAAAAGAATTTGGCAAAAATGCAATTTCAAATTATAAGGCTCAGAAATATCTAGAGACTAAAGATGGCAAATATCATGTTACATTGGCAGAAATTGAGATCCTAACAGGTAGGACCCACCAAATTAGAGTCCAGATGAAAGGGATCGGTTTCCCTATTTTAGGAGATGCGGCCTATGTTTCCAAAGAGAGTGAACGCTTATCAAGAGAACTAAGCGCAAAAAGACAAATGTTACATGCGGCAAGAATTCGATTTCGGCTGCCGAGTACAAAAAAATATCTGGAATTATCAACATCATTGCCTGAAGATTTTCAGAAAATTCTTGACAAGTTAAAAGAGATCTAATCATAACTTGTAATAATTTTTCATACTTTACCCTGTTAGATACCCGCTAAGCGGGTGGCGCCGAAGGCGCATTTAACTGGGTAAATTTGACAGACAATTTTAGTATATGCTATGTTCAAATAGCATATATTTAATATAGGAATGCGAGTATAGTATTCCGAAAGAAATGAGTAACTTATGGAACGTGAAAGAGTAACAATTTCAATTAAAAAAGAGATTTTGCGGAAAATTGATCAAAAAATTGATGGAGTCAAAATGCGGAACCGCTCTCATGCAATCGAACTCTTAATCTCCGAATCATTGGGCTTAAGCCAACTCTCCACAGCAATTATTATGGCTGGCGGGAAAGGAGCAGTAAGATTAATACCCGTAATTGAAAATGCTATTGAAAATCTGAAGAAATTCGGCTTTTCTGAAATCAAAATAGCCGTAGGTTTTCTTGGCGACAAAATCAAACAGAACATTAGTGACGGCAAAAAGTTTGGAGTGAATATTGATTATATCGAGGGAGGAGAGGGAACGGCTGGGGCGCTATTGCCGCTCAAGGACAAAATCAAAAAAAGTTTTGTTGTCGTCAACCTTGAAGAAAATATGAGCATTAACTTAAAAAACTTATCTGATTTTCATCGCGATCATCTAGGTACTGCAACTGTTGCCAGTAAAGACATTAACTTGCTGAAAGGCTATTACGTTCTCGAGCCGGAGATTTTTAGCTATATTCCAAAAGGTTTTTCAATGCTTGAAGAAGATGTTTTCCCGAGACTAATAGAAGAAAATAAACTGATCTTTTACCCAATGATAGGGTAATCGCTGATTGTTGACTTTAGGACTAAGCTAAACTAAAATAACTTAAGAAAGAAACTTTGAATTACGAAGTTGCGAGCTCTTCAAAATTTCGACGGTCGCAAGCGCTTGCCCCGATGAATATCGGGACAAAAAGCGCCTAGAAATTTTGTAAGAGCGAGTAAAATAATTTCGTAATTCAAGAAAGAGAGTTATGAGAAGAACTTGGATTATTTTTGTTTTTATTGTAATAATTTTGGCCTTATCAATCGTTATTGATATCCCCAAGGGGCCAAAAATTTTTGGTCGTGAAATTAAAACTCATTTGGGACTGGATTTGCAGGGTGGAACCGAACTGATCTATCAGGCTGATCTTTCAAAATCAGATAATAAATCAAAAGATCTTACAAACCTGATGAATATTTTTCGGCAACGAATAGACAGACTGGGGGTGGCAGAACCAGTGATTCAGCAGCAGGGGAGTGATCAAGTGTTAATCCAACTACCGGGAGTCAAAGATATTGGCCAGGCAATTGCAACAATCGGCCAAACTTATGAACTGGTTTTTATGACCCAAGCCACGGACCAAACGACCGGAGCGCAACTTAGCGATTATTACGATCAAAATTACACCTATCCTGGTTTTTGGCAACCGACAGATTTGACCGGAAGTGACCTGGTTAAATCCGATGTAACTTATGAAAATCAAAATCAGGGTGTCGGCCAAAGTCAGCCAGTTGTAACTTTGTCTTTTAACAACACCGGCAAAGAAAAATTCGCTAAAATTACCAAAGATAACTTAAAAAAGCAGGTGGCGATTATTCTTGATAATCGGATAGTTTCCGCGCCAACGGTTCAATCGGAAATTACCGACGGCAAGGCGATTATTACCGGACAAAAAGATATCAAAGAGGCCAAAAAACTGGCGGACAGGTTAAATGAAGGCATGCTACCAATACCAGCAAAGATAATCGGTCAGCAAAATGTTGGGGCGACTTTGGGATCGGAATCAGTCAATAAAAGCTTGATTGCCGGAATTATCGGACTCATTCTAGTTGGACTTTTTATGATTATCCATTACAGATTCCCCGGCTTCATCGCTGTAATTGCTCTAGGAATTTATAGCTTGATTACCCTTGCTCTTTTCAAGACTATTCCAGTCACCATGACACTAGCAGGAATAGCTGGTTTCATTCTCTCAATTGGTATGGCCGTTGATGCTAATATTCTAATCTTTGAGCGTACTCGCGAAGAGCTGCGTTCTGGCAAAGATATTGCCGCGGCCATCGAAGAAGGATTCAGGCGTGCATGGAACAGTATTAGGGATTCAAATTTTTCCACAATTATCACTTGCATTATTCTATTTTATTTCGGCACCGGCATCATTAAAGGTTTCGCTCTGACACTGGCGATTGGTGTTCTTGTCTCAATGTTCACTGCTATCACTGTGAGTAGAAATTTCTTACTTATATTGTCACACACTAGTCTGAGGAGATTTTTGCATGTTTAACATCGTCAAAAAGAGAACTTATTTCTATATTTTTTCCTCCTTACTAGTAGTTCTAAGTATTGTTTCAATATTTACCTGGAAACTAAATCTTGGTATTGATTTCCGAGGAGGTTCGGTTATCGAAATTTCCGCTCCAGGATTAGCAAATAATTCTGAAAAGATAAAAGAGGCTGCCAGTGCTTCTGGAATTGAGATTGATTCGATTAGGAATTCCGGCAGTGACAAAGTTATCCTTAGAAGTCGGAATCTTTCAGCGCAGGAACATGATGATCTAATCGCTAATTTGAAGAATACTGTCGACCCCTCGATCACAGAAGATAACTATCAAACTATTGGGCCAGTCGTTAGTCGCGACCTAACTAATAAAGCGATCTGGTCAGTCGTTATTGCCACAATTGCAATTATTCTTTATATTGCTTTTGCTTTCCGCAAAGTACCAAAACCAGCAAGCTCCTGGCGATTTGGTATTACTGCGGTAGTGGCGCTTCTGCATGATTTAATCGTGACAACCGGTTTTGTTTCAGTGGTCGGCCACTTTTATAAATTTATGCAAGTTGATTCACTTTTTATTACAGCTCTTTTGACAATTATGGGCTTTTCGGTCCATGACACAATCGTTGTTTTTGACCGCTTACGAGAAAATCTGATCCGACATCCAAACAATAACCTAGAGACACTCGCCAATGATAGTATCTTACAAACGATTTCAAGATCAATAAACACCTCACTGACAACGATTCTGGTTTTGGTCACTCTCTTTGTTATCGGTGGAGAATCAATTGGCCATTTTGTCCTCATCTTAATTGCTGGTATTACCTTCGGAACTTATTCTTCAATATTTATTGCGACAATGTTGCTGGTGAGCTGGAGCAAATCAGCAAAAGCTAAGGCTGTAAAGTAGGGGAGTGGGGTGAGAGAAAAAAGGAATTTTATTTTTTAGGATATATTTTTCCGCTTTTGGCTAGCGCTGGAGAGGGAGTATAGGGAAAATTTAAAATTTAAAATTATTGGAATAATTATTATAATTTAATACTTTCATTTTGCATTTTGAGATTTGCATTTTGAATTATCTATCATGTATTTTGTCTTTATTGGAATTTTACTCGGGATTTTAGTTGGCTCATTTCTTAAGATCAATATCCCGCCAGAATACGCTCGCTACACAGCGGTAGCAATTCTTGGTGTCATTGATTCTATTTTTGGTGCTTTGCGCTCTGAAACGGAGTATAAATACGATTCGGTGATTTTCGTTACCGGCCTATTATTCAATATGGCTCTAGCGATCTTCATAACCTATGTAGGGGATAAGCTTAATGTTGAACTTTATTTAGCAGTAGTGATCGCTTTCATTATAAGAATCTTCCTCAATATCGGGATTATCAGAACCATCTCTATCGAAAAACTAAGAGCTCTCCGGGCTAAGAGAAAAAGCCAAGAGACAAAGAAAAATAGGTAATCCTCAAAATATTGCCATTCTCTGGCAAACAGCACTAATTGAGCTTGAAAGTTGGCTTTGGACGGCTATCTTATCATCTCGAAAACGATCTTTCATCCTGGGGCATTCTATGGCTTTTTGAGTGTGAAATGTCCATTTTTGAGCTCAAATGTCGTTTGATTAGATAAAAATTATATGCGACAATTAATTTATGAACAAATTCTCATATTTAGCAGGAATAATCGATGGCGAAGGGCATTTTCACAGGCCGCTTATTAAAAACGGCCGAGGCGTAGGCTATTTCTATCCAAGATTAATTGTTTGTAATACTAATCATGAACTGATGACCTGGCTAAAAGAAAATTTTGGGGGCAGTATTGCAATGGTAAAACCCAAAATAGATCATCGAAAGATATATTATAGATGGGTATTGCAAGGCACAACTGTGAAAATGATTGCAAAAAAAGTTTTACCTTTCCTAATAGTTAAAAGGGGACAGATTAAAACCATTCTTTAATCAAAACCAAAATTATAATGTCGTATAATCATCGTTATGCGACATATTATCGTAGCTGTGCTTGAGCACAATCCACAAATAACCTGCCTGCCGGCAGGCAGGTATGAGCTCAAAAATGGATTCAACTTTAGCTCTTAAAAACTTCCGGAAAATTCCTTCTCTCAATCTCCTGTTTTTATTGCCTACTTATTTTTGATTTATTCTAACAATGTTTCAGTTTTTTTGCTGCAGAAATATCTAAAAAAATATCTGACAGAATTTTTACCACTCCCCTATCACCACCTAAAAAAACGCCATTTTTCTGGCGTTTTATCTTCTTTAGCCTTACCAATCAATCCTGCCTGACGGCAGGCAGGTTTATTTAAATTTAACCGTCACACCTTCTTCTAGAATCTCTCCTTCCTTATCATCTTCCTTATCAAGCGCATCTGCGCTCTTATGAGTTAATCCATTGGATTCATCGTTATCATTATTATTCATGCTTTGATCATTTTTTGCTGAATTATTTTCTTCACCATTATTTTGAACTTTGGATTTCGAGCTTTGGATTTTTTTATTGTATATCTTCTCCATCAATCCAATCATCTGTCGGCCTTTTTCGTCAACAGAAATCCCCTGCTCGGCAAAAAGTTCTGGATCAATCTCCGTACCCACATACCATTTTACTCCACCTCTGGCAGTTTGTTCCTTATAAATTTTATCAGCAATAATATTTTGCCACTTTAAAAGTCGCGGTTTAAGTTCTTTCTCTCTTGTCACGGCAGTTTTAATTTTGGCTCCAGCATCTATGGCAGATGGAGCCTCAGTGGCCGTTGGTTCACTAGCTGTATCTGGAGCGCCATTCTTTTTCTCCTCCTTCGATACCATTCCAGTTACCTTAGAAGTCGTGGATGTCTCCGCGCTGCTACTTTTTTCAGCATATAAGCCCTGCGCTTCAGCTTTTAATTCTTCTTCAAGTTCCCGAGCTTTCTCAATAATCATCCCTTCGACCACTGCTCGATCCACTGAATATTTTTCCCTGGAAAGAGCAATAATGCGATCGCGATTACCAGTAATCTTTGCCACTGGTGGCAAGGTACGAGCAGAGAATGCTGGCTTGGTGATACCATTAATCAAAAGCTTGATATAAATATGATATTTATCAAGATTTACCAAATCATTAGCCTCAAATACCGGCTCAAATTCCTTGACTAAGAAATCAGCATCAGCGCCGCCAACTCTGAAAGAAATAATTGTTCCGGCATTACCAAAAACCGCATCACGAACTACTTCCGGCATCTGAGTGATGTATTGATTAGCAAGTGCCAGATTTAAATTATACTTTCGTGCTTCAGAAAGAATAACCGAGAAAGATTCAGTGGCAAAATTCTGAAATTCATCAACATAGAGATAGGAATCCGGTCGCTGATCGACTGTGACATCTGCTCGGCTCATTGCTGATAGTTGGATCTTGGTAATCATCATTGCACCCAGAAGGGCTGAATTATCTTCACCAATCTTCCCTCGCGAAAGATTTAAGAGCAAAATTTTCTCGCCATCCATAATGTCCCGAATATTTATTCGCGAATGGGGTTGACCGACAATATTCCTAATCGTTGCGGTTGAAAGAAATTGACCAACTTTATTAAGAATTGGTGATACGGCTTCTGTTCTAAATTTATTATCATATTGGGCAAATTCTGTAGTCCAGAATTCTTTAATCACTGGATCAACAACGAAAGAAACAACTTTTTCACGAAATCTTTTTTCTGTTAACATTCGTGGGATATCAAGCATCGTTGATTCCGGAAAATCCAGCAGAGCAAGCACTGTATTACGTAAAATATGTTCAAGTCGCGGACCCCAGGAATCACCAAAGATCTTTTTAAAAATCCCAACAAAGCCGGAAGCAACCATACCCTTAAAATCATCTTCGACTTTATCCAGAAGGTTAAAAGCAATGGGATAGGCTCTATCTGCCGGATCAAAAACTACCACATCATCAATTCTTTCATCTGGTATACAATTTAGGACTTTATCGGCAAGTTCACCATGAGGATCAACTACTATCACTCCTCTGCCTTCACGGATATCATCCATCGCCATATTCTCCATCAGTACTGATTTACCAACACCAGATTTACCAACCATATATATGTGTCGGCGCCGATCATCGAGTTTGATGCCGAATTTTCGATAGACATTGCGAAAATTAGTCTCACCCAAAACTGTCAGCTCTTTCGGATCAGTATTTTCAACCAAGGGTAAATCTGACGGTGGCTCAGCTTTTTTGCTACCAGCCCAAACAATGTGTGGAGTTTCGACTGTCTGATGTGGCAAATGATAGATTGCTGCTAGCTCAGAGATATTAAGGATAAAGCCGGAGGTCTCAAAATCACGATCCATATATTTGCCGACAAATCCCTGGTCATTGATAACAATCGGAGTATGCCTAAAACCATTAGCATTAGTAGTATTAAACTGTTTAAAAGCCGCGGCTAGACTCTGAGCTTTAACTTGAACGCTAGCAGGATCATGGGCAATCGCGACTAGTCTGATCTTCGTCTCAAATCCTAGTTTCATTACCTTATATTCAATGCTCTTTAGCGCTTCTTCAACTGGTCCCGAAAGTTTAACCTCTCCTTCTCCTCCGCCAGGGGCCAGCTCATGGTGCGGATTAATAGCTAATTTCAGAAAATTTTTGCCAAACTCCAGGATTGTTTTAGCAAAACTCTCAGGTAAGCCTTTCCAAGAAAAGCCTTTATGCTGAGTCCCGCTTTTAACTTGATTAATAAAATAAATCCCCTTTTCTTGCCACTCATCACCTACTGGCCGGATGATAATTTGTAGCCACATCTCTTCTCCCTGAGAGATTTTAGACATCACGGAAGTAATTCCAGAGAGCGGATCAACTTCAAAATCGGTGAAAAGTTTGATCGGATAAACCTCGGATTTTGTCGTTATAAGTTCGCAACCAGCCGTAAATCGGCCGCTGATTTCAGTTTTTTTGGCATAATCCTCAACTTTATTAATCTCAACAGTTGGATATTGGGCATAAATTTGTCCCTCAATAAAATCAACAAGCTGTTTTGGGACATAAACATAGAATTGGACAAATTTATCAACTGAGACAATTTCAAAACTCAAACTAGGCTGGTATGACACAGCTTCGGAATATATACCGTGTAAGCTGGCAAACATCTGTTCAGCTGCTAGTGGAGCTTTTTCATTGTTCCTCGGCACCTCAATGAGCAATGTTTCATACTCTTGGTTAGCAAGCCAGGCAAATCGCCTCTTATTTTCAGCTATCCGCCACCACAAATATAGAAGGTAAAACGGCCCGACAATGAGAACAGCATAAATTATATAAAGTAAGAACGTCAT
>CAZHFJ010000005.1:10391-18180 GCA_964531145.1 uncultured Candidatus Saccharibacteria bacterium
ATTAAAATTCCCTCTCCGTTTCTATTATACTGCCGATTGGTCTAATTAGTCTAATTGGTCTGACAAATTACCCAGAATTACGAAATGCGATGAGCATATTGCTTTTGCGCAGGCCGGCGCCGGTTATAACGCTATGATAGTAAAATTTAGTAAATGTTAATAATCTGTATTGCTTCGTAAAACATCAACCGAACGGCAAGGGCGGGAGTAGCTGGCCGGAGGCAAAAGCAATATGCGAATGAAGTATTTCGTAATTCAAACCAATTAGAGCTTTTTGTAGACAAAACCGCCCTCTACTCGCTTAAACTCTTTCTTGGTTTGCAGATTGATAATAATAGTGTTTTTCTTAACTTTTCGCGACTTACTGACGAGTTCAATTATTTCAGGAACAGACATTGGCCCCTTAGCCGCTGATAAAATATTCTTAATCACATCGTAAACTGTACCATCAGAATATCCCCATTCTCTCAAGGCATAGATCCCTCGACCAATGAGGACAAAGCGCTTATCAGCGATAAGTTCATTATGAACAGTCGCCCGGACAACATGTTTGTTATCAAATTTCAAGGCAGCAATATTCGCTGTGATTTCAGTGAAATGTAGGGATGCGTCGGCAGTTTTCAAAACATAGTAAATCTTATCTCGAATGTTTCTTGGATTGATTGTTGGCCAAGTTTTAAGTCCGATCATGCCGTTTTTTGCCATCGTAATTCTTGCACTTAAGCTGATGCAAGCCTCAAGAAACGTTGGGTCATATTTATCTAAACCAGGAATTTCTTCTATCAAGTCAGTGGTGGCTTGGGGTAATTTTTCTCTAGTAAAATACTGGATCATTTTATTGCAGACCAAGAAAATCCTATCTCTAGGGATATTCTTAAGTCTCCAGCCATCCTTGAGATCGGCACTTTCATCAACCCTCTCGATCTTATCCATAATTGAAAAAACCAATCTTAGATAATTTTTAGCAAATTTGTGGTTGTGGGCCAGGGCAGTTAACTCTGCTGGAATCTCTTCATCGGTGATAACACCGCCAACCTTTTCAAAGATCTGGACTATCTCGCCAATCTCGTCGCGATAATTCTTAGAAAACTCGGCCGCTAATTTTCGCAAAGAATTTTTCTCAATCTGTCGTACTCTTTCACGAGACAGGTGAAGCTCCCGACCAATAGCTGAAAGAGTTTCTCGTCTGCCGGTCAAGCCAAAGCGACCGCTGATAACTCTTTTTTCTTTGTCATTCAAAATTAAAATTAATTCACTTACTGCCAGAGCTAGCGATTGCCTCCGGTGACTTTTAACTTTTAATGCTCCCATATTAACCTCGATAGAAAACTTAAAACTTAAAATTTAAAACGCAAAACTTATGTGAGTACTCCGTGCTCGGGTTATCTGATAGCGCACCTCGCTAAGCGGGGTAGCTAAATTTTGAGTTTTGAGTTTTGAGTTTTGCATTATTCTTTTATAATATTCTCAACTGCTGCCCAATCGCTTTTACCATCTTTAGGGATTAAAGCAACCATCTTATCGCCCGGCTCGGCTTTGAAATAAGTGACGGAAGCAGTCAGGATATTGTATAACTCTCCATCAACATTAATCCGCCAGCCATCATCTGATTCCTCAAGAATACCAACAACTTTTTTTCTCTCAACCGGAGAAATCTGTTTGTAAATGAAGCTACCATCAGGCATAATGGTCAACTTCAGCATATCGCCCGTGACTAATTTAGACTTACTCGCATAGTTTGCAGGAATTAGATATTTTTTACTGTCGGGAGCGACAAAATTTTCACCATTAAAGATGCCTTCGATGATATTGCCAGCGGCAGAAGTCTCTGACAGAACCTCTTTTGCCTTTTCTTCAATCTCAGTTGAAAAAATTAAAGACTTAGCTCGCCTAATCTGGTTCTCCGCAGAGTCTAGAAGTCGTTTGATTTTGACTAGATCTTCCTCGGAGGGGAGAAGATCTTCTTTTTTATTTCTTTTTGTCATTTTGGCTTTCTATATTTGGCCTACTTCCAAAATCATACAACAAAAGAAATTTTTTGTCAACAATTTTTAGAACAATTTTTTAGAAATTAGGAATTTCACCCCTGAGGTCCTTTTACATTGCCCTCGCCGATTCCCGGCAAGTCAATTTTGTGTATTTGAGAACGCTCCTTAATTTCCCCTTCAACCACCTCGCGCGTACTGCCGTACTTTAGCCTTGAAAGTTGCCTTATTGCTTCAGCTAGTTTTTTACTACCACTTGGATCAGGCGCGATGCTCTGGCCGTTAAAAGCTGGCATTGGCGCGTTATCTATTAGCATTCGAATGTAGAAATTAAACTTGTCAACATTAGTTAAATCATCAATTGTTAGCGGTGCGAATTCTTTAACCAAAAACTCAGCATCAGCGGCGCCAACGCGAAAAGCGATCAAATTTCCAGCGTTGCCAATCACGGCATCACGAATCTTCTCTTCCAGCTGGGCAATATATTGGTTGGTGATGTGGAGCGAAAGCTTATACTTTCGTGATTCAGAAAGAATGGTAGCAAAGATATCAGTGATAAAATTCTGGAACTCATCAACATAGAGAAAAAATGGCGTTCGCTGATCCTCCGGTAGATCCTGACGGGAAAAAGCACCCATGGCAATTTTTGAAACAATTATCATTCCTAAAAGAAAAGCATTAATCTCCCCAATCAATCCCTTTGATAATTTGCAAAGAAGAATTTTTTTGCCGTCCATAACTTCCCGGAAATCAAAAGCGGATTTCGGTTGGCCGATAATATTGCGCATCATATCATTGGTCATAAAACGACCAAACTTGGAGGTAAAATAATTTAGCATCTCTGACTTATGAAAGTCAGAAGTTTTGACCATCTGTTTCTCCCAGAAAGCTCGAACAACTGGGTCTTTGACATATTTTAGGCGATCTTTTTCAAAATCTGGATCAGTAAATAGACGTGGAATATCAACTAGCGTTCCGCCTTCTGGATGAGCCATCAGCGTCAGGGCGCCGTTTCTCATCCAATGCTCAAATTGCGGACCGACGATACCGGTTTGATTCGGATCAAAAAGTTTGTAAAATATCTGGATCGCTTCTTGAACCAAAAAGTCTCGCTGCTCGTTGGTTTTCCATTCTAAAAGATTCAAGCCCATTGGACGTCCGGTATCAGCTGGATCAAAAAGAATTACATCTTCAGCTCGTTCTTTTGGTATATGCGCCAGTATATACTCAACAGCATCGCCATTAGGATCAAGATAAGCCACGCCTTTGCCATCTTTGATATCCTGCATTATGACATTCTGAAAAAGCACGGTTTTGCCAACGCCAGTTTTACCAACCATATAGATATGGCGCAGACGATCGACATCTTTTATTCTGATCGGTAATTTTTGGCCGCGATAATTAGTCTCACCAATAATCACTCCCTCTGCCGGCAGCTGTGGTGGCGGTGATTCTTTCTTTGAATAAACCCAGGCAATATTTGGCGTCTCAGTGTAACGATTTGGCAAATGAAAAATCGAGGCCAACTCTTCAGTATTCAAAAGCATTCGTGGTTCACGACCATAAACACGATAGATATAATTTGCCACTGTTTCCCGCTGACGTTTAGCTTTTTTAAGTCTGAAGCCATTATGATCAGGAGCAAAGAATTGGGAAAAGGCGGAAAAAATAATATTTAGCGTTTCTTTGGCTTTTTCCGCTGTTGGCGCCACAGTTAAAACCCGAATTTGAGTATCGAAACCAGTCTTTGAGCCCTTCTCTGCTAAAAGTTTTAACTGTTGCTCCTGAATCGGATTAAGACGGTACATATTCTGTTGCATCTTCTCTTTTTCTTCCTCTACTAGGGGTTTGCCAGTCGCCGATTTGCCAATATCGCCAAGAAATTTGAAAAAACTCTCCCCTATTCGGCGATTAAAAGATGACGCATAATATGAGCCACTCTTGCCGGCCTGAATATTTTTCGCCGTTTTATCAATGGCAAAACGCCAGGTATTATCAGTCGGCCGGATCAAAATCTGGATGCTAGCATTACAACTTTCCCCCAATTTTGACAAAGCATTAACAATTCCATTTAACGGATCATACTCGAGATAGCGATAAGTTTTTATTGGAAAAAAGAATTTTTTCAACAGCCGCAAATTGGCAGCGGCAATCTCGCCTTGCATGTCTTTGAAAATCGAAAATCCCCTCTCTTTATCAACTTCAACAACAACATCCGGGTATTGGGCTAAGATATTCTTCTCAATTGCTTCCTTAAAAACTATTGGTACACCGATGTAAAAAAATACCAAACCTTTTTTGGAGACAATCTCAACGCTGATATGATCCTGACCAGAAATTTTTCGCTGGAGTTTTGGGTCGAATAATGATTCAAGATTGGCAAAAAACGGCTCAATTACTCCGGCTAGCTCTCTGAAATCCATCCGTTGTTCGTTCTCTTCGGCAAACCGCTCTTTGGGTATTGAAATTTTCAGCATCACCCAGCTCTTCGTTTTCTGGAGCTGGTAGTAATAAAGCGTTACTCTTCGCAAATACTGAACGAGAAAATAAATGCCAATGGCAATGACAACAAAAATTACGATCCACCACCAATATGACAGGCTGGACTGATTACTATATCCCGAACTGTATTCGTAACTACTCAATCCCCTCCCAGGTAGTGAAAATTTGATAAAATTTTTCGACTACCTATTATATTTATTATATTTACAGGACTTACGCAAAATATTATAGACCACGTTTCAACGTGTTGGAGAACAAGCTAAAGCTTGAGCTCCGTTGCGTAAGTCCTAATATTTATATAAATATTCTTTTAACATTCGTTTAAGCAGTCGTGATCCTTGATTGGTTTTAAGATATTTCTCCCGTCGTTTAGCGTCGTTTTGATTAAGATAAGCCTCAAAAAATATCAATTTCCAGGGTTTTTTAGATTTAGTCGAAAAATTTAATCCCAAATTATGTTCCTTTAATCGACGCTTAATATCGTCGGTGCAACCGATATAGAAACTTCCATCTATATCGCTTTGTAAAGTGTAAACAATGTGGAACATAATTGATCAAATTTCTACTACCTGGCCTCCTTATTCGCTATTCTGGTAATCCCTCTACGCCCTCGATCGGGCTTTCCATCACTATTTTTTCAAGCTGATCAGCCTCCTGCGATTTCGCCGGTAGATTGCCACGCTGCCCAGCATCCAAAAAAGCTTTTCTCTCTTCTGCTGCTGTTTTTGCCGCTGGTATATTTGCCGCTGGTGGTGGTTGTGGAGCAATTTCAGCCGCTACCTGCTCCGCGCCTTCAGCCGCTACTGGAGCTGACGGTTCCCCTTCCTCGCCGGCAGTTTCTCGCCTATCCGCTTCAGCAAGTTTTGGATCCACCACTTCAAGATCTTCGACTATTCTCTCATCCTCCCCAGCCACTTCTGCTGGCACAACAACTGCTCCCGGGGCTTCAACTTGCGCAATTTGACCTCCCTCTGGCTGAACCTGGTCCGGCTGCCCATTTTGAAATGTCTGTATTTCTTTTTGCATTGATCCTGCTAAAATCCGGTCAAAAACATCTGAGAGTCTAACTTCTGGAGAAGGCGTCTGAAGATTGCCTCCCATATCTTCAACCACCTCAGCTCCTTGGAATATTCTTTTCCAATCAGCTGCCGAATAGGCACAGTCCTCTTGACCAGCAAATTTTATCTCTACCCGGTCATCTTCCTCGTTTCTTTCGCGATTAGGTGCAAATGCCACAGCCTCAACAGTGAAATGGGCTGTCTTTCCGGCTTCATCCCCCTCGGCAATATTCCAGCCAAAGCTTTTGCCAGCTTCAACATTCTTATATCCGCCATTAATTCTAACTTCAAATCTCGGCTCAGTTTCTTGATATTCATACGGAAAGTCGATTAGCTCTTCCGGTTCAACGATTATTGTTGTTTCGCTATCACTCTCGGCTTCCAGAACAATCTCCCTGGTATCAAAGTTCTCTGCAGCCGCTTTCCAACGCTTTCCATCATTCGGATCAGTAATCATTAAAACCCGATCGTAAAAACCAGATGCTTCTTTTCTCTGATAATCATCAGCTGCTTCAAGCAATTCCTTTTCAGCGAAGTCCTTATCAATAGTTCCTCCGGCCACTGGTTCAGGAGCCGCAGGCGCCGCTTCAGCTGGAGGTGGCGCAGCCGACACTTGATTTTGGGGCGTGATTTCTTCTATCGTCGGTAAAATTGCCGCGGGCTGAGGCACTCTTTCTTCACCTTCAGCTGCTGGCAAAACAAAATCAACATAGTCCCGAAGTTTTGGGATCTCTTCGGGAGGTAAATTATAATCTAAATATTTTCGCCTGGCGGTGTCAAGACCGCTCGGCGAATTTGTTGGGTTTGGATTATGCATAAAGTAAATCTAAGATACTGTTATATTCCCGCGCTCCAAGAGTTGCCTTAACTGATCTTTATCAAATCTTGCCGCCTGGCCTGTTTCTAATCCAAAGGCAACTTTGCTGGTATCCCCCTCGGGATCAGGTATATATTCTTTGACTACATCGGTGACTTCTGGCTGGCCAGGAATTTTTATTTCTAGCGTGTTACCGGGTCCTATTTCAACTTTTTTCCCGCCAATTTCTACTTCATATGAAGTTGGTCCAGCAACTGTAGCTTCCGGTTGTTCACTTCCTGGTTCCTCAACAACAGCTCCGATATTCTTTGGCGGTTTTTCTTCCAACTCCGGCTCCTCGGCAGTATCAGCTCCAATTGGTTGTTTAATTGGCGGTGGCACAGATGAAGCTATCGGTTCTGCTGGCGGCGGTGGCAGTGGTTCTTCTCCGACTGGCGGCTCTTGCGACGGCTCCGGTGCTGGCGGTGTTTCCCTTTCACCTTCAGTAGTTGGTCCTTCCGGCCATTCTCTCCCTCTATCGGTAGCTTTTATTCTATCCGCCATTGCTTCTTCTAATGATTGATGCTCCTCCTCTTTCCCTGGTGACGCTAATTGTGCTTCTTTGATTCTGCGAATGGTGGCACCAAGGGTCTCTTCTGCTCGACGCCTAATATCGACATTAGCGCACTCCTTAATCGCTTTGAGGTCAAAAACATTTACTAGTGCGTCTATTCCAGTGTTTAATATTCGTTTCTTGCCACCAGTCTCTTCAATTGTAACCATCACATCTCCGGTCTCGATCTTACGTGGATTAAAGACAATAAATTCTGATTTTGGATCAAGTTCAAAATAATGTCGCCTTGATCCTGGCTTCCTCCAATCCTCGGCAAAAATCTTCTCTTTCCTGCTTTTTGGCAGCCAAACAGCATCTTTTCCAAATGGATCCCTTGCCACAGCAACTACTGCTGATTTTTCCTTCTCATCCTCAGTTTTTTGATCAGACCCTCCTATCTCCCAGCCGCTTTCTCCTTTTTCTTTCCAATTAATTTCTTTTGTCTTGGGCACCCAATCACCTTTTTCAACTTTTCTAATGCCTCTCACTTCTAAAATTACATTATCTTTTTCTCGGCCATTAAGGACTTCAGTCTGCCAATTTTCGCCTTCCGCTGGTTTGATTTTCTCAGAGAGATTCTCAAATACCAGTTTGCGATTTACACCTAAAACCTCGGCCTCAAATTCATTGTTATCAATCTGCTTCCTCAAAAATACTTCGTGAGGGTTATTCTTCTTAAGCTCATCTAGCTCTTTCTCTTCTGGGGACTTCTCCTCCTCTGACTTTCCTGGCTTTCCGGGTTCAGTTTTTCCTTCTCCCTCGTCGGCTCCAACACCTTTGCCTCCCTCGGGAAGAGTCGGCTCCCTAGATCCTTGGCCAGGCGGTTGCGGCCCTG
>CAZHFJ010000006.1:0-3322 GCA_964531145.1 uncultured Candidatus Saccharibacteria bacterium
GGGCGTGTAGCTCAGCTGGTTACCTGCCTGCCGGCAGGCAGGGAGCGCTTCGTTGACACCCGCCTGCCATAGCGCACCCATAGCTCAGTTGGTTAGAGCGCTACATTGACATTGTAGAGGTCAGTGGTTCAAGTCCACTTGGGTGCACCAGATTGCGGCGGGCAGGTCGACGAGGTCAGAGGTTCCCGCCAAAGGCGTAAGCCGTAGGCCCATCGGCCTTTGGTCGAGATCAGCCTCTGGCTGACAAGTCTGCACAGGCTCACCATTTCAATAATGAAAGGCAATTGCCTATTTTTTATGTTAAAAATGGATTTAAAAAATTCCGACAAGGAAATTTATAAAATCATCAAGGCCGAGAAGAAACGGCAGTTTGATGGACTGGAGATGATCGCTTCCGAGAACTATGTTTCGCGGGCAGTGCTAGAAGCCCAAGGCTCAATTTTAACCAACAAATATGCTGAAGGTTATCCGCAACATCGCTATTACGGCGGTTGTCGCGAGATCGATAAAGCGGAAACTTTAGCAATTGAGCGGGCAAAAAAACTATTTAAAGTTAAATATGTCAACGTCCAGCCGCACTCTGGCACAACAGCCAATCTCGCTGCCTATTTGACTTTAATGAAGCCGGGCGATCGATTGCTCGGCCAAGATCTCTCGGCTGGCGGACACCTGTCTCACGGCTCAAGGGCCTCGTTTTCTGGCCAACTTTTCGACGCTTATTCATATGGCGTTGATAAAAAGACCGGTATGATAAATTATGACGAAGTATTACGAATTGTGAAAAAAATCAAACCAAAAGTGATTATCTGCGGTTCTTCCGCTTATCCGCGTAAAATTGATTTCGCCGCTTTTCGAAAAATCGCTAACAAAGTCGGAGCATACCTCGTTGCTGATATCGCTCACATTGCTGGTTTAGTTGTGACCGGACTGCATCAATCACCAATCCCCTACGCTGATATTGTTACTTCGACAACGCAAAAAACTCTCCGTGGGCCGCGTGGCGGAATTATTATGACGAATAATAAAGAATTGGCAGTGAAAATTGACAAAACGATTTTCCCCGGCATTCAGGGCGGACCGTTTGAACACACAATTGCCGCCAAAGCGGTCTGCTTCGCTGAGGCCTTAAAACCGAGTTTCAAAAAATACCAAGCCAAGGTTCTGACAAATATGAAAATGCTGGTGGCGGAAATGCAAAAATATGAATTTGAATTCGTCACTGGCGGCACAGACAACCATTTAGCATTAATCGATCTGCGAAATAAAAAAATCAGCGGCAGAGATTTTGAATGCGCATTAGAAAAAGCTGGCATCACGGTTAATAAAAATGTGATCCCAGGTGATCCCAAACCACCCACAATAACTTCCGGCATCCGTATCGGCACAGCGGCAATAACGACTCGCGGCATGGGCAAAACAGAGATGACAAAAATCGCTGAATTTTTCGCTCTGGTTGCGGAAAATATTAATGACGATAAAAAATTGGCGGAAATAAAATCCGAAGTCCATAAAATCTGCCAAAAATTCCCGATCCAAAAATCAAAACTCCCAATTATTTGACTTTTTTGAACTGCTCTGACTAAGATAAAACTATGATAATCGGAATAACCGGTTGGTTTGCATCGGGAAAGGACTTGGCGAGTGAATTTCTTAAAGATAAGGGTTTTGGGATTATTTCGCTTTCGGATATCATTCGCGAATATCTGGCAAAAAAGAAACTCGAGCCAACCCGAGACAACTTGCAAAAAATGGGTAATGAACTGCGGAAAAAATTCGGTCCGGATTTTTTGGCTCGCGAGGCGTTAAAAAGAATCAAAAAGGATAATAGACGGGAGAATTTTGCCATTCCCTCCATCCGCCTGCCGGCGGAAGCCAAAACATTCCATAAAAACTCCAATTTTCAACTTTGGGAAATTTATGCACCGGTAAAAATTCGATATCAACGGCTGATCAAAAGAGCACGAACGACTGATGAGAAAAATCTAACTTTTGCTGAATTCAAGCATAAAGAAAATTTGGAAAACGGCTCCGACCCGAGCACCCAACAAGTCGGAAAAGTGATCAGGATGGCCGATTTGCGAATTCGAAATACCGGTAGCATTGCGGGACTGAAGCAAAAAATTAATAAAACGCTTTTAAAATTCGCTCCGAAATCGCAGCCGAATGCAGACAAAAACATAATAGACAGCAACATTAAAAATCCTAATCTGACGAGAAGTCCGCGACGGAAGACTAAACGCTTAAATGTCGATGATTATTTTATGAAAATCGCTCTGGTTGTTTCCGAACGGGCGACTTGCCGCCGGCACAGTGTTGGAGCGATTATCGTTAAAGACAAAGTAATTCTAGCCACCGGTTATAACGGCGCGCCAAAGGGGGCAAAAGATTGCCTCGAACTTGGCTGTCTGCGTGACAAACTCGGGATTCCTAGTGGACAACGAAATGAAATTTGCCGAGCTGCTCATGCCGAACAAAACGCGATAATTCAATCCGCCGGCGGTTTAGGCAGTACTAACGGCGCAACAATGTATTGTACTCACTCGCCTTGCAATGTTTGCGCTAAAATGATGGCGAATGCCGGCATTTTTGAAGTTGTTGTTTTTGAAAAATACGCCGACCAGCAGTTTAAAAAATTATTTAAAGAACTCGGCATTAAGGTTCGCAAAATTGAAAAACCGGAACTTTCGATTGATTTTTACGAATAATTTTGTCTAATTTGTTTCCGATCGGAAACAAATTAGACAAATATTCTTCAGCAATAACGCTCGCAGATATACCTCTCAATAAAAATCTTATTTTTTCAATCATTTTCTGCTAAGATAAAAGCAGTTATGAAACAAAATATTGAAACAATTCGACATTCGCTTTCGCATATTTTGGCAGCAGCGGTTTTGGAGATGTTTCCGGAAGCGAAATTGGGAATCGGGCCAGCAATTGAAGATGGTTTTTATTATGATTTTGATTTGCCGCGGACTCTAATTCCTGAAGATCTGCCACTCCTGGAAGAAAAGATGCGAAAAATTATCAAGTCCGATGCTAAATTTGAAAAGTCCGAGATTCCCAGCAATAAAGTCCCACTTCGCCAAGGCTCCGCGGGGCAAGCAATAAAACAATTTAACAATCAGCCATACAAAAAAGAGTTGATAAAAGATCTCGGCTCCGATACAGTCACAATTTATAAACTTGGCGATTTTATTGATCTCTGCAAAGGCCCGCATGTCGATTCGACCGCCGATCTAAAAAATGTCGGCTGGAAACTCGACAAAATCGCCGGTGCTTATTGGAAGGGCTCGGAAAAAAACAAGATGCTTCAGCGAATTTA
>CAZHFJ010000006.1:3422-16828 GCA_964531145.1 uncultured Candidatus Saccharibacteria bacterium
TCGCCGGTGCTTATTGGAAGGGCTCGGAAAAAAACAAGATGCTTCAGCGAATTTACGGGCTGGCATTTGGAAGCAAAAAAGAGCTAAATGAATTTTTAAAAACCCGGCAGGAAGCCGAGAAGCGCGACCACCGTAAAATCGGCCAAGAATTAGAATTGTTTTTCTTCGATGAAACTGCTCCGGGAATGCCTTATTGGTTACCAAAAGGATTAATTTTATATAACAATTTAGTTGAGTTTTGGCGTAATGAACATGCCAAACGAGGCTATCAAGAATTTAAATCGCCTGTATTGAATAAAAAAGAACTCTACGAAACATCTGGACACTGGGATCATTACCGGGAAAATATGTTCATCTCAAAGACAGAGGAAAATGAGACATATGCTCTAAAAGCAATGAGTTGCCCAAACGCAATAATTGTATATAATCAAAAATTAAGGAGTTATAAAGAGTTGCCTCTACGGTTTTCTGATATTGATTTGATCCATCGGAACGAGCTTTCAGGAACATTAAATGGTCTATTGCGAGTCCGAATGTTCTCACAAGATGATTCGCATAATTTTATCGCTGAGGACAAGATAGAACAAGAATACACTAGTATTTTTGAAATTGTTGAAAGATTCTATTCCATATTTGGTCTCGAATACTCTTATCGGCTCGGGACCAGACCAGACAATTTCATGGGGGAGAAGAAGGTCTGGGATAAAGCCGAGAAAATTTTAGAAGAATTACTTAAAAAATCCGGTAAAAAATATTTTATTGAAAAAGGTGATGGAGCATTTTACGGACCGAAGATTGATATTCTAATGAAAGACTCTCTCAATCGTGAATGGCAGATGGGAACTATTCAACTTGACTTTCAATTACCTATGAAGTTTGGTTTGAAATACATTGATCAGAATGGAAAGGAAAAAATGCCAGTAATTGTTCACCGAGTCATTTACGGGTCGCTTGAACGTTTCATCGGAATTTTAATTGAACATTTTGCCGGCGCCTTTCCGGTCTGGCTGGCACCCATTCAAGTGATTATTTTGCCGATTTCAGATAAACATTTGGATTATGCGCAAGAAGTAATTGCAGAATTAAAAAATAAAGAGATTCGAGCGGAAATTGATCATCGATCGGAAAGTGTCGGCCGCAAAATCCGCGACGCCGAACTACAAAAAATTCCCTATATGCTAATCGTCGGCGACAAAGAAATTACCGCTAAAAAAGTCGCGGTGCGCAAATTCGGTAAAGGCGACAGGGGACAATTTTCACTTGATAAAATAATCAAAGAGATTTCGGAGGCAGAATGAAAGGTGTTTTGATTGGTGGACTAATTGGTCTGATTATTGGAATAATTTTCATTTTATTTTCCTCGCTATATGCTAATTACTATGCCGAAAATCCGGCAACAACCGTGCTTTCGACACTTTTCCTCTGGATAATCGTCGGAGTAATAATTTCGATGATTTTACATCTGGCGTTTGGACAGAAAGAATCAAAATTGGACAAAAATGGCTAGTGCACTAGATTTACAAAAACAAGCGGATGTCTGTCGCAACAGCGGCAAAACTCACAAAGCAATTGAGCTCTACAAGAAAGCTTTCAAATTATTTGAAAATGATGGCAATTTTGAACGTGCTGGCCATGCGATTCAGATGATTGGAGTCAGTTATAAAATTGATAATGACAGCAAAAATACTTTGGTCTGGCTAAAAAAAGCCCGGAGATACTATGAGAAATATAACTTGACTGCTGGTGTTGGCAACACTTTACGCGATATTGGAATAATTTGGGAGTACAATAAAAAATATTCCGAGGCAAAAAAACATATCGAAGAAAGTATAAAAGTTCTCAAAAATACTAACGACCTTGCCGGTTATGGCGTCTCGGTCGCAAAACTTGGCTTGGTACATATTAGTATGAAGAAGTATGAGTTGTCAGAAAAAGAAATTAAGAAGAGTATTAAAATCCTCGAAAAGACCGATAATTGGTTTTTTCTCGCCACTGCTTGGGGACATCTTGGAGAGCTCTATCTAAGTATGAAAAAGTATGAGAAAACAATAGAAGCACTTGAAGTTTCTATGAGAATTTTTGATGCTAAAAAACAAAAACACATCATGACCCGTCGTTATACTCAAGGTTATGGAATGCTGGCTAATGCTTATGCCAATTTGGGAGAGCTCAATAAGGCAAAAAAATATCTAGCCAAGTCAAAGAAGTTAATAGAAGATTTCACACCCAATGCAAAAAAGATAGTTCTTGATGATATAAAAGCCGAAGAAACGGAAAATACCTATAAAACGTGAGCGAGACTGTCCAAAGTGGACAGTCTCGAGGTTGTGCAACGCCTGGGAAGGCGAAGTTGTCTTTTATGCGTGGTGGCGGCTAGTTGGTGTGCCGGGGGGAGCGATACCAATCTAGTTCGTCACCACGCAAGAAACATTCTAAACTAAAAACAGCTTCCTGTCAATAGTTAAGAAGCTGTTTTTTAGATAATATACGGATTATGCAGTCCTGCAAATGATAATAACTAAATTTTATTTATCAGCTCATTTAAAATCCGCCACCTTCTTTGCTTCTCTGCCCATATAATTGGATCTCCGAGTTTGTAAGCGGCGGTGCCTTTACGCGGTGAGTATTTATTAATATAGGCCAAATCAAAACCGACTTTTTTGCAAACTTCTACAGTTTTTTGAAAATTTTCCTCCGTCTCGCCTGGGAAACCAACAATAATATCAGTTGTAATTTTTACTTTATGGACTTTCGATTTTAGACTTTTGACTAGCCGAAGATACTCTTCGGCTGTATATGGTCGATTCATTGCTTTCAGAATTTTATCCGATCCCGATTGCAACGGCAGATGAATTTCTTTTTTAATCTTTGGCAAAGTGGCAATCGCATTGATTACATCATCAGTCATATCTTTCGGATGATTAGTCAAAAATCTAATTTTAAATTCCCCCGGTAAATCATTTAGAATTTTTAGTAACTTAGCAAATCCGTATTTATAGGAATTAACATTCTGTCCAAGTAAAATAATTTCTGGCTTTTCACTTCTATACTGCGCAGTAGAGAAGTAGGATATTAATCTTTTTACCTCCTCGATAATGTCACTTATTGGTCGCGATTTTTCCCGCCCGCGCAAATACGGCACAATGCAATAGGAACAAAAATTGTCACAGCCGGAGATAATCGGTACAAATACAGAATTGCTCGATTGCCCGATTGTTCTATTGCTGATTTTAATGTCAAGAATTTTTTCTAAATTTTTCACATCGCCAAAGTTCCAATAGTAAGCACCTTTCTCTTTAATTTTTTTCTGATCTTCCGGCGTCAAGCAAGAAGTCACAAGGATTTTGAACGATCGTTTAGGTTTTATGGATTTTTCTTTTTTCCAATTTCTAATCCGTCCGAAAATTCGGTCAACTGCTGTTTGGCGCACCGAGCAAGCTAAAATGAAAATTACTTCGGCATTTTTGGGGCTATCAACTTCGATCATTCCGGCCGATTTCAAAAAAATCGCCAGTTGCAAGGCATCATATTCATTTTGCTGACAACCGATTGTTTCAATATAAAACTTCATAATGGACTTTTGATGTTTTTTAAATTTGGATTGGTAACATGAGTATAAATTTGTGTTGTTCTAATATTCTGGTGACCAAGCAGTTCCTGAACATAGCGAATATCAGTTCCATTTTCTAATAAATGCGTGGCAAAACTATGGCGCAAAGAATGAAAAGTCGCCGGTTTTTTGATTCCGGCTTTCATTAATGCCTTTTCAAAAATTTTCTGCAGAGTTCGTGTTGATAATTTTCCACCTCGCTCGCTTTCAAAAATAAAGTCATTTTGGTCTTTAAATGATAAAGCTTTTTGCAAATCATTTTTGATTTTTTCCGGCAAAATTGTAATCCTGTCTTTTTTGCCTTTGGCGTTTTTAATATGAATTGTCAGTTCATCAAAATCAATATCTTTAACTTTTAAATTCTGTGCCTCGCTTATCCGCAGCCCAGCGCCATAGGACAAAGAAATAATCAATCTGTGCTTTTGGTTTTGGATTGCGTCAAGTATTTTATTAATCTCAATACGCGATAAAACAACCGGTAATTTTTGTGTTCTTTTGGCAAATTTAATATCAATTTTTTTTAAATTCTTAAAAACATCGCGATAAAGATATTTTATTGAATTTAGATGCAAATTTATCGTTTGTGAGGATTTACCCCCATCTTTTAATTGCAAAAGGTAACTCTTGATATTCTCTTCGTCAAGATTTCTATAATTTACTTTTTTATATCGCAGATATTCAGCAATACAAAAAACATAAGTTTTAATCGTTTTCTGGCTGTAATAGCGGATTTTTAATTCCCGCCTGACTTTCTCTAATATTTCTTGCATATTTATTTTCATAGGTGTATTTTATAATTAAGATAATAATATCATAAATTCGCATTAACAACAAAACTTTCATATTATCAGTCCATTTATACACATAAAAACGAGTTAGACGAAATAAAAATCTTTATAAATTTATAAACTACTATGGATACATTTGAAAATAGACACTCTCTGGAAACTCCTTCTTATTCCGAAGAAGAAAAGCAAAAACTTTTAAATGACTTAAGGTTGGTTGACAAAGAAAAACCACTGGGATATCTTCCAATCTCAACTTTAAGGGAAATTTGTGGCATGGAACCACAAAAAATGCGAGAGGAGTTAGAGGCAAAAGGGTTGGTTGTGGTGGAGTTTACTCAGGAGGAAATTGGTGTTGGCAGTGGAGCACTGTATGCATACGATAGAGATGCTTTGCATCGTGTTTTAGAATCAGGCAGATCGACTCTTGAGAAAAATAGGTGGCCAACAGAACCAGATGAGTTTGTACGTCATTTAAAAGTTTTTGCCGAAGACCCAAAATTATATGATCTAGTTATGCAAGCGTTTGCAGATCCAAGGCTGAAGAAGGGATAAAGATTTTTTACATCGCCTAACAGCGTGTATGAGGTTCAAGAAAAAGTGCGTTAATAATTTTCAAAGGTTGCATTTTTTCTTTTACCCAAATTTTGCCTCCTCTATGATAAAATAATAAGGAAGTCGGCAAAACTTCTCATACACGCGAACGTTAGACAAAAATATATTCGGTTCCTGTTGATAGTTTTTAATATTTTCCTAAATTTACCGAATTTATGAAAGCTTACATCACGTGCCCGGTTAGCCATACGAAAGAAAGATTAGACCTTTTGCCGGAAATTAAATCAGTTGTAAAGGAAAAAGGAATCGATTTTTTTGTCTTTAAAATTGGTGGAACTCCGACCGAGATTTTCAACAGGGACTATAAACAACTAAAGTCCTGCGATTTAATTATTGCTGATGTCTCAGAAACAAGCCACGGTGTTGGCATAGAAATTGGTATGTCTTATTGCCTAAATCTTAAGAGAATTTTATTGCTGGAGAAAGGAAAGCATGTTACTAAATTTGCCCAAGGAATGCCTAATACTATTATTATCGAGTATGAAAATCTCAATGACTTAAAAAATAAACTCTCATCCGCTCTGGATAGCATCAAAAAATAACTCTATATGTAAGCAAAAATCCGCCTGTCCACTTCGAGCAAAGTCAAGAAGGCGGATTTTTGCTTACATATAATTTAATTTATTCTTTTTTCTTTCCGATGCTTCGGTCGGAGCGATCGGAACTCCGACTCTTATTTTTCCGACTTCGGAATTTCGGTTGGTTTCACTTCGGCGGTTTCCGTTGATGCAGCTTTTCCACCCTTCCCCTCAGCAACTTCTTCGCCTTCAGCCGCTTTATCGCCCTCCTCCGGTTTTTCGCCCTCAACTTCAACTTCTTCAACTTTCTCCTCCGGCTTTTCTTCAAGTTCGGCCAACTCTTCCTCGCTTCGAGGCGGTTGGACTAGAATTGCAACTTCTTCTGGATCATCTAAAATCACAATTCCAGCCGGAGCTTTAATATCAGCAATCTTTATCACGTCATCAAAGGTCTTCAAGACTGAAATATCAACCTCAATCTCATGAACCAAATCTATCGGCAAACATTCAACATCAACTGAATCTTTATTGGTAACCAGGGTACCCTCAAAATCAATAATTACCGGCGACTCACCAATTTGTTTCAAAGGAATTTCAGTCTTAATCTTTTCTTTCATATTAACTTTATAAAAATCGACATGGATCGCATTCTCTGTCACTGGATCAATCTGAACTTCATAAATCAAGACTTTTATTGGTGTGGCATTGTCAATTTTGAGATTAATAAGAGTTGATTCACCCGCCTCGTGAAAAACACGCCCAAAGTCTAATTTATCAACAGCAACTATTTTATTTTCAAAATCACTCCCATAGGCAATTGCTGGAATCTTGTCTTTTTCTCTGACATCAGTAATCTTCTGGCCTTCTCGAGAGATGGCCTTAAGTTCAAATTCTTCTACCATAGTATTACTCTAATCAAATAATTCTTTTATATTTTTAGCTTTTGATAATTTCTCATGAACATCCAGTACATTATTAGCGGTAATCTCTGTACTGCAGGCAACATTTTCGATTCGCGGGCTACTCATAGCGACTGAAGCTAGCATTGGCATATGATTCCCACATTCCAGTTTTAAAAAACAAATACTACCAGTTGAGCTTAGAATATGAATATTTTCAAAAGAATACTGCCTGCCACAATGTGGGCAACGGACTTTTTTCTGAATTGTCTGGAAGATTTTTTGAATCTCGTTTGAATTCATTTTTGAGCCCCGCCAATTATCTCAAAGTCTGTGAAATCCCGCACCGTCCGAGTACAGCGAGGACTGGTGCTGGGATCCCTCAGATATTAATTCTAGCAAAAATCCTATAAATGTCAATCTAAACTATCGGTCATTATCAAGACTGATTATTTCATCACGCAATTCTGCAGCGCGCTCAAATTGTAATTTGAGCGCCGCCGCCTGCATCTCTTTTTTAAGTTCGCGGATCAGCCGAGTCCGTTCGGTCTTAGGAATTTTTAGCAAATTAACTTCTTCTGCCGCAACCATCTCTTTCTCGATGATTTTTCGCTCAACATTTTTCGCCGTAATATGATGATCACGATTATATTTTTGTTGAACTTTTCGCCGGCGATTGGTCTCAAAAATTGCCGCTTTCATCGCCGTTGTTTCCCGATCGGCATACATAATTACCCGGCCATTTGTGTGTCGCGCCGCTCGGCCGATTGTTTGAATCAAAGCAATTTTTCCACGCAAAAATCCCTCTTTGTCGGCATCCAAAATCGCCACCAGCGAAACCTCCGGCAGATCAATTCCTTCGCGCAAAAGATTTATCCCGATTACAACATCATACTTTCCACGCCGTAAATTTCGCAAAATTTCCGGCCGCTCAAGTGTCGCAATATCAGAATGCAGGTAAGCAACTTTCAGCCCTTTTTCCAGTAAAAATTCAGTCAAATCCTCAGCCATTCTTTTAGTCAAAGTGGTTACAATTATCCGCTCGCCCCGGCTAACATTTTTCTCAATTTCCGAAATTAGATTGGGAATCTGCCCCTTTGCCGGCCGAAGAAAAACCCCCGGATCAACAACTCCGGTTGGTCGAATTAGCTGCTCTGAGACGGCATTTTTTGAAAGTTCCAGTTCATAATCATCCGGCGTTGCTGAAGAAAATATTACTTGATTAATTTTTTTATAAAATTCGTCGTATTTTAGCGGCCGGTTGTCAATCGCTGCCGGCAAACGAAAACCATATTCGACTAATGTCTCTTTTCGACTCCGATCTCCCCCGTACATACCATGAATCTGCGGAATTGTCATGTGCGATTCATCGACGACCAATAAATAATCTTTTGGAAAGAAGTCAATCAAAGTGCTTGGCGGCTGACCTGGTTTTCGGCCATCAAAATAACGCGAATAATTCTCAATCCCTGTGCAATAACCGGTTTCTCGCAGCATTTCGATATCATATTTGACCCGCTCTTCAATTCTCTGGGCCTCAATCAATTTATTTTGTTTTTCAAAAACGGCGATCTGTTTTTTCAGATCTTTTTCAATTTGCGAAATTATTGCCTTTAGATCAACATTTGGCGTGATAAAATGTTTTGCCGGATAAATTTCCAATGATGGTAATTTTTCCCGAATTTTACCAGACAATGAATCTATCGCCTCAATACTCTCAACTTCATCGCCAAAGAAAATAATTTTATAACTGAAATCGGTATAGGCCGGGTATATTTCAATCGCCTCACCTTTGACGCGATAAGTTCCACGGCGCAAATCATAATCGTTGCGCGCGTATTGCAGATTTGTCAGACCAGCGAGAATTTCTCGGCGATTGATTTTTTCTCCAAGGTTAAATTCTACTGTCTGTGCCTGATAATTCTCCGGAGAACCAATGCCATAAATACAAGAAACCGAAGCAACTATTATCACATCTGACCGAGTCAAAAGTGCCTGCGTTGCTGCATGGCGCAAACGGTCAATTTCGTCATTTATTGATGAATCTTTTTCAATGTAAGTGTCTGACGCTGGTATATACGCTTCCGGCTGATAGTAATCATAATAGGAAACAAAATAGTGAACGGCGTTATCAGGGAAAAATTCTCTAAATTCATCCGCTAGTTGTGCTGCTAAGGTTTTATTGTGAGCAATAACTAAAGTCGGCTTTTGGACTTTTTCGATAACATTGGCGATGGTAAAAGTTTTTCCTGAACCAGTAACACCCAGTAGCGTCTGAAATTTTTTCCCAGCAAAAATTCCTTGCGATAATTTTTCAATCGCCTGCGGCTGGTCGCCGGTGGGAGAAAATTTTGACTTTAATTTGAAGGGTATTGACATTTAAAATCAATATATATACTCGATTTAGCTAGAGGTTACGAAGCAGGAGTGGAGTACCTCGAGTAGTTGTACCGTGGCAAACACTTGGAGCCGCACAAAAGTCCAAAAAACCTGCGGTTGGACATCCTCTAGCTGGCAATCATCCGTAGGAGCTGATCAACCATCGATTGGCTCCTTTTCTTTTCCTGTGTCAATTCTGTGTTTTTCTTCTGTGTAGTTGACGCCATTTTTCGATTTCGGCATGGTTGCCGGAAAGCAAAATCTCCGGCACTTTTTTGCCTTTATACTCAAGAGGACGAGTATATTGTGGATATTCCAAAAGATAATTTCCAGCTTCATCTTTTTGCATAAATGACTCGTTTTCTGGCGACTCATCAGCCAATACTCCCGGAATTAATCGTGAGACTGCATCAACAATTGCCATTGCCGGAATTTCACCGCCAGTTAAAACAAAATCACCAATTGAAATTTCCTCATCAACCAGATCGCGTACTCTTTCGTCAAATCCTTCATAATGTCCACAAATTAGTATGAGATTATCATACTTCGTAAGTTCTTTTGCAATATCTTGATTAAATCTTCGTCCTCTTGGTGATAATAGGATAGTTCTTTTATTCCTAAATTTTGATCTTTGATCTTTCCGCCTCGGCTTCGCCTTGGCGAGACGGGTGATCTTTGAAATTGCTTTGTCAACAACGTCGACCTTAATTACCATTCCCTTGCCTCCGCCGTAAGGTGTATCATCAACCGTTTTATGCTTTCCCTCGGCATAATCTCGAAGTTGATGCAAGACGATTTTAATCAAGTCCTTTTCCTGCGCACGCTTAAGAATACTCTCAGAAAGAGGGCCCCCACTTCGCTCTTCGAGCTTCGAGGGGCAAGCTCCAAACATCTCGGGGAATAGTGTAATTATATTAAATTCCATATATCCTCATTATACAAGAAAACGCCACAAAAATTGCTGTGGCGTTTTCTTTATTCGATTTTTAAGATCTACTTATGCAAGGACATCAGTCGGGACATCCTCAACATCCTCGGCTTTTCCTTTCTTTTCCTCTTTTTCTTCCGGTTTTTCATCCGTGTCGGTCACTGTTTCAATTTCTCCGGTTGATTCCCGTCTAGGCGGGCGCTCCGATCCTTCCGGCTCAACAATCTTCAAATTAATTCTGGCATTGTTTTTTGCCCCAAAGACCCGAAGTAAAGTTCTGATTGCTTTTGCCGTTCGACCCTCTTTACCGATGATTTTGCCCATATCTTCCGCATCAACGGTAAGTTCGACCAAGACACCCATTTCGTCAACACTTCTTTTTGTCGAGACACCACTGGGGCTGTCAACAATCGCTTTAACGACACTCTCCACAAACTCTTGATCTGTCATTTCTGCCATAGTTTTCCTTTCTCTTACTAATATTTCTAGAAAACTGACTAAACTATTCTATCATTCCTTCGTTTTTTTTACTTCAGTCGCCGGCTGCGCTGTAATATCTGCTTGCTCTGCTACGACTTCCTCAGATTTCTTGGCTTCTGCTTGCGTTGTTTCTTTAGTTTCTACAGTCGACTCCTCGGTTTTCTCTGCTGTTTCTTTGGTGCTTTCGGTTGGAACCTCAACTTCTTCAGCTGCCACAGCAGATTTTTTCCCTTCCTTCGCCTTTATCTCTTTTTTCTTTTCTGGCTTAGCGAAAGTAATTTTAACTTTTTTATTTTTCGGCAAAACATCAAAATCACAAAGGAGATTATTAGCCGTAGGCGACGGCTGTGCTCCCTTGTGAATCCAATACAAAACTCTTTCTTTATTTACTTGAAATTTATTATCCTTTGAAATCGGATTATAAAGCCCAAGTATCTCTAAATTCTGTCTTTTTACTGCGCGAGACTTTTCGGCAACAACTAGTCTGAAAAAAGGACTATTACTCTTGCCAACTCGTGCTAGTCGGATTTTTAGCATTTTAGGGATTTCCGTTTATATCCAGTGTTACTTTTATATCAATTTAACAGATTACTTATTAAATGTCAATCGTTCTTTATTACCAGCCATAAATTCCTGATATGTCATTTCCCGTTTACCTGCTGGTTTGACTCGATCAATAACGAGGTTCTTCTCCTTATCAAGATGAGCCCTAGCAATAAAAATTCTGCGGCCATCCAGTATTTGGTACGCCCCTGGCCAGGGGGTGAAAGCCCGCACCATCCTTTCTACTACTTCTGGACTCTCTCTGCCTGACAGTTGTCCGTCTTCTTTTTTAATCAATTTCGTATAGCTGGCAAGTTCTTCTTTTTGACAGACAGGTGAGAGTTCCCTGGCTAAATAATAGGGTACAGTTTCTGCTAAAAGATCGGCAGCAATTTCCGCTAAGCGATCTTTTAGCTGGAGAGCCGTCTCTCGATTCTTAATCCTGACTTCAACTTGGGCTAAGATACTGCCCGCATCAATCTTCTGATCTAATTTAATAATCGAAACACCAGTTTTCTTCTCTCCAGCTAGAATCGCGGAGACAATCGGTGATGGTCCTCGATATTTTGGCAAAAGTGACGGATGAATATTAAGTACCCCGTATTTAGGAATTTCAATGATCTCTTTAGAAATAATCTGGCTAAAATCAGCAAGAATAATAATTTCGGGCCCTAAATTTTTAATTTGTTGCTGCGTATTTTTATCATTTATGTCATGGATTTTGAAAGTTTTCACACCCAGCTGCTTCGCCTGCGTAGCAATAGCAGTTTCGCCTGATTCATTGCCTCGTCCAGCCGGCTGATCGAGGGCAGTAATAGTGGCGAAGAGTTTGAATTGCGGATCATCAGCTAATCTCTGCAAGATTGGGACGCCCAATGTCCCGTTGCCCACGAATAGGGTCTTAATAGTTTTAATGTGATCGATCATCAATACTCCGTTTAAATGATCCGTCTCGTGTTGGACGACTCTCGAAAGCAAGTTATTGCATTTTAAGTTTATTGGCTTGCCCCAGCGGTCAGAAGCTTCTATTTCGATCTTTTTGGGCCTTTTTATATAGAGTTCTTTGCCCAGAAAAGACAGGCAGCCCTCGAGCATATAAATTTTATCTTCTGAAAGATCTTTAATTCTAGGATTAACAATAACAGTCAGTGGGAAAGCATTATCTGGCTCATCTTTACTCTCAAATTCGCCGACAATTATTTGTTTTAGCTCACCAACTTGTGGTGCCGCTAGACCAACGCCATCAGCCTGACGCATAGTATATATCATATCATCAATCAATTCCTGTGTTGTACCATCAAAAAAATCGACGGGCTGTGCCTTTTCCCGCAAAATTGGATTTGGGTCAGTTAGAATTTCTAATTTTTTCATCGTAGTTTATAAATTTTTATTTCGAAAACCCTTTCGGATTCTCGCTATGCCATTTCCAGGCTGTCGCTGCCATATCATTAAGATTATACTTGGCCTGCCAGTTTAAAATCTTGTTGGCTTTACCCGGGTCAGCGACTGAAATTGTTGCATCTCCACTGCGCCTTGGACAGTCTAGGATTTTTACTTTTTTACCCGAGGCTTTCTCAACCGCAGTAATCACTTCTAAAACGCTGGAGCCTTTGCCGGTGCCTAAATTGAATGTTTCTGAGATATCCTTGCTATACAGAAATTCTAGGGCGGAGATGTGACCAATGGCTAAATCAGAAGGGTGGATATAATCACGAATCCCTGTACCATCGGGCGTCGGATAATCTCGGCCAAAAATTTTAAGTTCCGGAATTTTACCTAATATTTGATAAATGGCTAAAATCATCAGTGTCGTTGGTGTTGGTTTGTCTTCACCAATTAACCCCTCCGGATCGGCGCCACAAACATTGAAGTATCGCAGGGCTATCGATCTTAGGCCATACAGTCTATCATACTTTCTTTGGAATATTTCGTCAAGGAGTTTTGAGAGTCCATAAATTGAAAGTGGAATGCGAAGTTTGCTGATTTCTTCTGCAGTTATTTTCAGCTCCGGACTAATTTGATAAAAATGTTCGTAATGTCCAATAAACTTCTGAAGGAATTCTTCACCGACAACTTTTTTGCCATCCCAGACTCCTTGAAGCAAAGCGGATTTTTTTGGTTTATATTTTTTGGTAAATGATTCCCGCCAGGGAATATCGGCTTTTTTAGTCGGATTTCCGTAGACCGCCGCTGTTGAGGATTTGACTAAATATCGACAACCAACTTCTTTCATCACATCGAGTAAATTAATAAAATTAACAACATTATTTTGGAAATATTTTTTCGGATTTTCCATTGATTCGCCAACAGCAAGATAAGCGGCAAAATCAATTACCGCCTCCGGCTGATATTTTTCGAAAATCATCTTGACTTTTTCCTTATCGGCCAAACTAACAACTTCGAGTTTTGCTTTCGGATCAACGGCTTCTTTGTGCCCGGCTTCCAAACTATCGACAACGACAACATCAAAATTTTCCTTAATCAATTCTTTAACAGTATGCGAACCAATATAGCCCGCTCCGCCGGTAACTAAAATCTTTTTCATTATACCTTTCAATTAAATATCCTAGCTCTATTTTATCAATTATAAATCTAATTTATAAGAGATCCATCACATCAACATCCCGCAACACATTTCCCCACACCTAC
>CAZHFJ010000007.1:0-15392 GCA_964531145.1 uncultured Candidatus Saccharibacteria bacterium
CATCATAGTCCTGAGCGTACTGGAGGAAGGCGAGAGCCAGTTGTTTGAGGTTGGATAGGCAACTCGTCTGCCGGGCTTTCTCCCGGGCCTTAGCGAAGACGGGAAAGAGGATCGCCGCCAGAATGGCGATGATCGCTATCACGACCAGCAGCTCAATGAGCGTGAAGCCTTTGCATCTGAGCATTGGAAACACCTCCAATTATTGTTGCCCGCTAAAGCGGACTGTTGTTCTAGGTACAAAATCACCACTAACATATCACTAGTTTGAAAAACTGTCAATATCCAACAACATTTGCTATAATAATCTGCGATGACAAAAGTGATTTCGGTAAAAAGTTTATCAAAAAAATATGGCAAACTTTCTGCCGTTAACAATATCTCCTTTGAGGTTTTCAAGGGAGAGATTTTTGGACTTCTCGGCGAAAACGGCGCCGGCAAAACTACAACTTTAGAGATGATTGAAAGTCTGCGTGAACCGACATCGGGCGAAATCGAAGTTCTTGACTGTGATATTAAAAAAGATTTGAACTGTATAAAAGAGAAAATTGGAGTCCAGCTGCAGTCGTCTGCTTATTACCAATTTTTGACCTTAGTTGAAATATTAAATCTCTTCGGCAGTTTTTATAATAAAAAAGTTGACGCGATGCATTTGCTGGAAATGGTCGATTTGGCCGAAAAGGCGGAGAGTTTTGGAAGGATTTGGCGCTCCTCTCGCGGATTCTCCGAAACAAATCGAAATAATTTACGATCCAGGCAGCAACCAGGTTTCCTCAAGTATTAGTGGGATTATTGACAAATATCTGACCTCTGTCAACTATCAGATTCAGAAGAGCAAGCCTATTTATGGGCTGACGTTAGAAGCGATAAATGATCGAAAACTTAATTATTTCGATTTTGTGCTTGCCGGCATTTTGGGGTTAGCCTTAATGAATTCTTCGGTTATTGGTATCGGCGTTGGCATGGCCCGTTATCGAGAGGATAAAATTCTTAAACGAATTACCACGACGCCAGTTAAAAGTTTATGGTTCATTATTGCAGAAATTCTTTCTCGTTTGATTGTCAATCTTGTTCAGATCGCTCTAATTTTGGCTATCGGCTACTTTTTCTTCGGGGCTCATATTTATGGCAATATTTTTGTTGTTTTGGCCGTTGCTCTTGTCGGTGGAATTATGTTCCAATTGTTTGGATTCGTCGTCGCCAGCTTCTCCAAGACGACTGACACAGCTCAAGGTATGGCCACGGCAATCACAATCCCGATGATGTTTTTGGCTGGCGTTTTCTTTCCAATTGATGCCTTGCCCAAATGGCTCTATTATATTGTTCAATATTTGCCGCTGGCACCAATATTACGCATTATCCGTGGCGTGATGCTTGAGGGGCTTTCGCCATTTTTTGAGCCGAGAAACGTAATTATAACTATTGCTTGGTTAATTATCACCCTAGTGATCTCTTCGTGGAGATTTAGACTGACAGACGAATAGTAATTTTTGACTGCTCTCAAACTTTGCTGCTATCATTAAGGTAGTATTATTTTTAGAATTTTTATGGCTAAAGATACATTTACAACCGATGAGGCAAAAATAATTGGTGACGAGATTGCTATTGATTGGGATAAAATTGACCTCGAGCAATTTCGTCGTGGACTTGAGGTAGAAATGGAGCATGGTGAGCATGATCCAGAAACTAATGTCACCAATTCTGATCCAATTTTGACTGGGAAAATTGCTCTAGCCCATCTTAAGGAACTTTCAGATTACTACACTAGATTAGATAAGATGGAAAAAGAAGCCGAAGGAAAACATTAGTAGTAAGCAGGGAATATGCTTCAGGCGTTAATTTACGGAGTGGTTACTGGTTTTTCATTAGTTGCTGGGGCTTTGACTGGCATTGTTTTGCATCTCAAACGACGAGTGATAGCTCGTTTTATGGCTTTTGGTGCCGGAGTTCTCTTATGCGCCTTGACAATTGGTTTGATGGAAGAAGCTTTTCGCCTTGGAGGTTTTGACGCAGTAATAATTGGCTTTTTACTGGGTGGAATTGTTTTTGTTGCTGGTGATTATTTAATTCATCTCCGTGGTGGTCGCAAGCACAAATCTGGCCATCAGATAGGTGGAGCTAATTCAAATGGCACAGCAATTACTTTCGGAGCTTTTCTTGATGGAATTCCGGAATCAATTGCACTTGGCATCGCAATATTTTCTGGTCGAGATCTAGGAATTCTGATGCTGGTAGCAATTATTCTTTCAAATTTTCCAGAAGGCATTTCTTCTGTTGGGGATCTCTATCGCGAGGGGTACAAGAAAAGTCAGATACTTCTAATTTGGATAGTCGTTGCGCTTCTTATGGTCATTACCACTTTTGCCAGCTATTCATTCCTGTATTCTCTTGATCCAAATAATATTGGTATCGCCCAGGCTTTTGCAGCTGGAGCGATTTTGGCAATGCTGGCAGATACAATGATGCCGGAGGCTTTTGAGGAGGGCGGTTTTAGTATCGGAATTTTAACTCTGCTTGGATTCTTATTAGCATTTATAATTGCTAGAGTTTGATTTGTGATATAATTTAGTTAGAAAATAACATTTAGGAAAGGAGAGCGATGAAAAGCAAAGGTTTGGCAACAGTTCTCTTTGTGGTGTCAGTTATTGCTGTGGTTTTAGCAATTCTCGACACACTTGGTGTTGGCGTTTGGTTGATGGCTTCTACCTGGCTGATAGTGGCTGCTGTTCTTGGCATCTGGGCAATTTATCTGGACGAGAAGAAATAATTCTTCCTCAGAGCAAAAATAGCCCCTCGATTCTACTTGGGGCTTTTTTGCTCTTCAATTGACATAATATCTTCGGAGCGTTAAAATAAGATCTAGACGTTTAATCGAGGAGGTCATATGTCGCGAATTACACTAGGAGTTCTTGGAGTAATAGTTGCTTTAATGGGGATTGCTGGTCTTATACCGAGTTGGACGTTGGTCTCGGAGCCGGCCTGGTATGCCTGGATCAAAATTGTTATCGGTATAATCGCAGTAATTATCGCCGTTTCTGATTCGGGAAAATAGTCATCGAAAGAATAGTTCCAGTAAAATATCTGGACTGTTTTTTTATTCTGTAAAATTCTCTGTTCTATAATAAAAAAATTCAGTTTCGGGATTTTTCCAGGCGTCTGGCGCAAGGCCAGCTTTAAGCGAAAGATTAGTCAAAAAGTCCTCTTTTTTGGGCAGCTCCTTCCAGACATCCGGCAAAAAAGTCGCCTGGAAAAATCCTGATTGCAAAATGATCCCATAGTCACCTGGTTTGATCTTGGCGAGCAAATCATCAGTATCGTTGTAAATAATCCGCTTCGGGACGGTTAAAATCGAGATCTCAATTTTTAATTCTTTTAGCTCGGCGTATTTTAGCTGGGGAAATCGCGGATCGGAAAAAGCAGCTGAGAGTGAATTATTTATAACATCTTTGTAAAGTGGAAATTTCGGCAAAATATTGCCGATACAGCCGCGAAACTCGCCGTTTTTGAGAAGAGTAACAAATGTCGCTCGTTTTTCCCGCAGGTTTTTCGGCACTTTCTTTTCATCAATTTCCAATTTTTTTCCAGCAACAAAATACTCCTCCAACGTCTGACGGGAATACCTCAACAAAAACTCTTTTTCTTTGGAATTTAATTTCATCCTATCTAAATATTACCAATATAAATATGTTCTAGTCCAGCTTGTTGGCCGATTGCGGCGGCGCGGTCGAGGGATTTGAGTGGGGTTGGTGGTGTGTCTGCCATTTTGTAGGCTGGGAAGAAGCGGGAGATGTGCCAGGCGATTTCTGGTGAAAGATCGGCGATAAATTTGCTGATTTTTCTTAAATTGGCATCGGAATCATTAACGCCGGGGATTATCAAGGTTGTTATTTCAATATGAATTTTAGCGTCGTGAAACCGTCGAATAATATCTAATACTGGCTGTAGCCGCGCGCCGCAAAATTTTTGGTAGAATTTGTCATCCATTGATTTCAAGTCAACATTGGCGGCATCGAGATAAGGTTTGATATATTCAAACGATTCGCGTGAAAGATAGCCATTGGTGACAAAGACATTTTTCAAGCCAATTCTGTGCGCTAATTTCGCTGTGTCGTGAGCAAATTCAATAAAAATTGCCGGTTCATTGTAAGTATATGCAACCGCTGGAGTCTTGTATTTTTTTGCCAATTCAACAATTTCTTCCGGAGAGATTTTCTGCCCCCAATTCTTAGGCTTATTTCTCTGCTTCGTAGCTTGGGAAATATCCCAGTTTTGGCACCATGGACAGCGAAAATTACAACCCAGAGTTCCGATTGATAAAATCTCACTTCCTGGCATAAAATGATAAAGAGGCTTTTTTTCGATAGGATCAACATGAATTGCTGCAACATGGCCATATACGCGTGAAACCAGTTTGCCGTTTTGATTCTGTCTTGTTCCGCAAATTCCAAAACCATCCGGCGCAATTTGACAATAGTGTGCACAAGCTAGACATCTCACAGATTTGTCCTTAAGTTTTTTATATAGCATACTCTTATGTTACAATGAATTGTGGGCTTAATAAAGAAAGGATCTTCTTGAAAAAATTATATTTAGACATTGAAACTCTACCGGCATCTGGTGAACAGATGAGAATAGTCAAAAATTTTTTTGAAGAGTACAAGAAAAAGAGCAGCAAAAAATCGAAGGATATGGATTTTGATCAATTTTTTCGCTCCACATCATTTTCTGGCGAATTTGGGCGGATATTCTGCGTCGGTTATGCGGTTGATGATGCGGCGGCAGAATGTCTCAGAGGAGGAGAAAAGGAAATTCTAGAAAAATTCTGGCAACTTGCTAAAGACGCTAATCTCTTTATCGGGCATAATATTTTAGAATTTGATCTTCGATTTATCTATAAGCGCTCAGTAATTAATAGAGTAAAACCAACACAGGAGTTATCTTTCGCCCGCTATCGTAACAGCCCGATTTTTGATACAATGAAAGAGTGGGAAAAATGGGGGAGCATTGGAATCGCATTACACAAACTAGCGATCGCCCTTAGTTTGGAATCACCGAAAAGCAGCGGCGTCGACGGGTCAATGGTTTACGATTTATTTCTTGCCGGCAAAACTGATGAGATCATTGAGTATTGTAAACGTGATGTTGAGGCAACAAGAAAAATTTATAAGCGTATTAACTTTATAAGTTAGTAAGGATGTAAAAACTACCACACCTGCCGGCCGGCAGGCAGGGATCTATCACCACTGATGAACACTAATAAAACACATTTGTGGTGATCTGTGAACAGGGATCAGTGAGAGTTTTTATTCGATTATTAAGAAGGAAGGAGATTATGTTTATCGGAATTTTAGTACTAGCAGTTGGGGTAGTCTTTCTGCTCCAAAATCTCGGCTATATTAGTGGTAGCGTCTGGAATATTGTTTGGCCAGCAATCATCATTGTCGTCGGATTATCAATGATCTTCCGAGGCAGGGTGCGAAGAAATGTTTTCCAAAAGAAAAAATAATCAATCATAAAAATCAAAATGAAAAAGTTTTTTGCCTGGTTTTTAGGGATAGTATTGGTGTTAATTACTCCTGTTGTGGCAATTTTTTATAATTTTAAACAGGTAGTATTCTCGCCTGAGTCATCAAAAAAGATGCTGGTAGAGACTGATTTTTATAACCAGGCCAAATCGGTGATTAAAAAAACTATGTTTGAGTCTAGTAGCAATTCCCCTGAATTACAAGCCATCACAAAAATCACTAATAAAACTTTAGATGAATATAATTTTCAGCCGAAAGTCGAAAAGGTAATTGACGATTTTTATGCTGGCTTAGATAACAACAATGGAAATTTAATTTTTTCAATTGACCTCACTGATATTAAACAATTAATAATGCAGAATGCTCTAGCTGAAGTTCAGAACCAACCAGTTGATTTTTCAGAATTGTCGATTCCTGACAAGTGGCAAGTTGATTTTTCGAAATCAGAGCATGCAAGCACAATAAAAGTAATGGCCTATCTGTACCACAATTTTAATCTAATCATGATAATTTATGGTGTTTTAGTTTCTCTGTTTTTATTGTTTTGTATCCTATCAGGAGTCCGTTACCTGAGATTATTTTTTGCGGTTTTTCTAATTGCCGGGATATTAATTTTTGCTCAAAGAGCCATATGGTGGCTTATTAATCCTCATACAATATTTACCTCAATTCTCGAACAAGGCAAAACCGGATTGCAGCTGGTGGTAGAAAATTTGATTGTTTACTTCAAGCAAAAAATAACGATTTTTTTGACCTGGGAATCGGGAATCTGTATCAGCATCTCAGCAGTTGGCCTAATCATTTCTAGTTTTATTGGTCTTAGTAAGGTTGGTAACATTCCCCTCGATGATCGCAAGAATTCTTAACTTCTGCGTTTTAGTAATTGGTTTAGTTTGCCTTTTATCTTTTGGACTAAGCAAGATTAATGCCCAGGATGCTTCGGTTTATGATTGGTATATTAAAAGTTTTGATTCGACCATCAATGTTGTTAGTGATCAGAATGTTGAGATTACTGAAAAAATTACCGCCGATTTTCTTATTCCGAAACACGGCATTTACCGCACAATCCCTTATCGATATGAAGATAATCGTGGTCAAGGCCGAAGTATATTTCTAAAATTTATTTCAATTACAGATGAAAACGGTCTGCCGTATAAATATGCGGAGAATTATTCGAGTGGCACTCTAACCTGTAGGATCGGTGATGAGAATTTGACTTTGACCGGAGAAAAAATTTATATCATTAAATATCGTTTGTCTAATGTTCTGAATTATTATGACAATTTCGCTGAGCTGTATTTTAATGTCAATGGGAACGGTTGGGATGTCCCGATTAAAAAAATTTCTGCGACGGCAGTTTTGCCAAAAGATCAGACGCCCGAGGAATTTAAATCTTATCTTGGTGTTTATGGAGAGAAAAATACCTCTCGAGTAAAGATTGAGTCAGGAAGACCCTATAAGATATCAGCCGAGGATCTTGAGCCGAAAGAAAGTTTGACAATTGTTTCGAGATGGAATGAGGGTTTGACACCAAAACCAGGAGCTAGACAGAAAATTTATTGGTTCCTGTCCGCCAACGGAATTTATCTTTTGCCTGCCCTTATTTTCCTCCTTCTGCTGGTTCTATTTTTAAAGTATGGCCACGACCCACGCGGCAGGGGAACAATTGCCCCAGCTTTTGAGCCGCCAAAGGGTCTGGGAGTTCTGGAAATCGGGACGATCGCTGATGAGAAAGTCTCTGATCGCGATTTAACGGCCACGATAATTGATTTTGCGGTTAGAGGATTTATTAAAATTAGAGAAATAGCAAAAAAGGGAGTTTTTGGCAAAAAAGATTTTGAGCTTAAAAAAATTAAAAATTTTTCCGGCAACAGTGATGATGAATATATTTTTGACCAGCTGTTTTTAAAGAACGATAACTTCAAACTCTCTGCTGCGGGCAAGGAGGGTAAATTGGCAAAAGTTAAAACTGAAACTGAGAAACGAATTTATGCGGGAATGGTCAAAAAGAAATTTTTCAGCAGAAGTCCAAAAATGATAAAAGGAATTTATTTTGGGATAGGTCTTCTATCAATTTTTTCCGTATTTATTCTACCTGCTTTTCTTGAACGTTTTTTTACTATCACCGCTAGCGCTGTTGCCTTAATTTTATCAGCGATCATGTTTTTTATTTTTGGCCAGTATATGCCACAAAGAACCAGAGAAGGAGTTCTCTTGAAGGAGCAAGTTGAGGGTTTTAAATTATATCTAAAAACTGCCGAGCGATATAGGATGAAATTTTATGAAAAAAGTAGTATATTCGAAAAGTATTTACCTTATGCAATCGCTCTCGGAATTGCCGATATCTGGGCCAAGAAATTTGAGGGTATTTATAAGAAACCCCCAGAGTGGTATCAGGGCGAATATACCACTTTCTCAGTCTTGTATTTTTCCCAATCTTTAACTTCTGATTTTTCTGCTTCAGTTAATTCTGCTTTTGCCACTTCTGCTGCAGCGTCAGGTGGCTCAGGGTTTTCCGGAGGCGGAGGTTTCTCAGGCGGCGGCTTTGGCGGCGGAGGCGGCGGAAGCTGGTGAAAAGAAAACTCAAAAGTCAAAAATCAAAAGTCAAAACTATAATTTAAAAGTTAAAAAGTTTTTAGTTTCAGTTTTGCGTTTTGAGTTTTAAGTTTTAATTTGATAAGTCATGTTTCGCCAATCAATTTTCAAAACCATATATATCATCTTTTTTCTAGGAGTTCTGGCAATCGCTAGTTATTATCTCTATAGCAATATCGCTAAAGCCGATCCGATTGTAGGTACAAATGGAGATACAAAGTTGCTTGATTTTGGCGGCGACATCGGTGCTAGACAAATTTTTGTCAGAATTAGTGGTAAGGATGGAGAAATGATTGTCAAACGCTCTTTTACTTCTTACTGTAGCCAGAAACTCTCAGGTTTTGAAAATTCAGTCAAAATTGATTCACTTGTTAATTTGGGAGGGGATGAGAAACTAATTGAAATTTCTGGTCCGGTAGGAGTTCATGCTGAAAATCGGCAATATTTTTTTCTTGATTCGAATCGCTGTCCAAAACCCCTGTCTTTTGCCAAAAATGGGCTAGTGGTTTATAATATTTATAGTGACGAGCCGAGCTTTAAACTCATTGACTACAACTCTGATGGTTACCTAGATATTGGAGCAGAGTACCGTAACTATGATAAAAATCCTCTAGTCGACGGAGTCAGAGATATCTATCTCTCCCGGCCCGACAAAAGTAGTTTTGTCTATAGTCGGTCTGAAAGCTTTACTTGGGAAAGTGAGTGCAAGGAGTGTAGTGGTACAATAAAATAAACCCCGTTATTTTCGATTGGCTGGGGTAAAGGAAGATTATGGCTACTAGTGAGAGTGGTAAAAACGAAAAGGATGTGGGAATTGAGAAACGATCTCTCGTGATATTGTCAATTTCAACAGCTCTCATTTTCGTCGCTCTGGCGTCTGTGATTCTTAGCCTCTGGTTTATGATGCAGAATGATCGGAAGAGAAATCAAGAAATCGCGGCACGGGAAACTTCCGAGAGCGGTATTGTTAAAGGAGTATCAACCGAAGATCCACAATATTTGGCTAATCTTGTTGACAATCTGAAGAAGGCCGGTTTTATTTTATATGGGTCTAATAGTGATGCTAATAGCAGAAGGCAGAAAGAAATCTTCGGTCAGGCGAACGCCGGGCTTGACTACGTTGAATGTGATCCGGGGGCGGAGAACTCTAATCCCCAGGAATGTGTCGCTAAAGGGATCGATGAATATCCAACTTGGGTGCGTGAAGAACAAAAATTTCCAGGATATAAGTCGTTAGATGAGCTTGAGGAATTTTTGGCCTCGAATCAGCAGTAAACTAGCTTATTAATAATTCGGTAGTTTAGGCAGCATTGGGCGGTTTTTTTAAATTGACATTTTTTTGAAGACATTATATAGTTTTTTCTGTTGTACAAAGTGAATGACTTGACCCAAGGAGGGCTCTTCGATGAAGAAGTGGTTCTGGTTGGGGTTTATCTTGTTGAATGCAGTGATCTTTGGCACATCAGCAGCCTTCCATCGTTTGGGGGCGGTTATTGATGCGGCTGCCGTTCAACTGGGGGATTGGCGTTGGCTTGATGCTAATGGCTTGGGCCCTGCTTGGCAAGCTGTACTGGTTTATGATTCTTGATGTAACTGCTGTCGTCATCTTCGGGATAGCAGTCGTCGGAGCAACGCTGATTACAGCAGCAATAGTTGGGATAGCAATTGGTGGCTGGTTTACCTGTCTCCATTTGATAATCCCAATGATTGTTGTGCTGGTAATGCTCTTTTACCTTGTCAGTTCTATCGAACCGATGGTCAGCAGAGAGGAATGTCTAGAGGCAATGAAGCGACTGGAGAACACGCTGATAGCTGTTGCTGCTATGTCGCTTGTGGGTGTGACGGTATTTGCTGTTAGAGGCGCGCTTGGTTTGAATCCAGCGCAGATCAAGACAGCAGCATCATTCGTGTCCGCATCACTCGCAGCTCTTGGGGCGACTGTAGTTGACAGGTGGCTTCGGATTCACAACGCCTGAGTGTTTGTGAATCAGTGTCGAACTTTTGAGACTCCATCTAGGTGGAGTCTTTTCATAAATAAATATTGAGATCAGGATTGATTAATTGATACTCTAGGAGCAAGTTTTAGTCTCACGAATGTAGCTCTAAGCGCAAAATAAGCTTGACAAGCGTGAGTGTGCTCTCTACAATGAATATGTGAGCTCATCTGAGCTTGCGCTAAGAAGTAAAAAATCACAAATTGAGAGGAGGTGATTAGAATGGTAACAGCCTACTGTGTAAAATGTAAAGCAAAACAAGAGATGCAGAACGCAACTGCAGTTACAATGAAGAACGGCAAGCCGGCAATGAAAGGTATTTGTCCAAAGTGTGGTACTGGCATGTATAGAATCGGCAAAGCTGCCTAATTGAACTTAAAATCTCTTAAATAAAAGAAAAACCCCCATGTGATAGATGACTCGGGGTTTTTCTTTGTGTCTGTGAGCAACTAGACAATATCATTGAATTTTCCGCTTAAATTTGCTATTCTAAATGAGGATTTTATTAATATTTTGCTATAAGGTAGCAATTTCTTTTCTGCTTCATGAAACGTTCAGAGCTTTTATTCTCATTTCTACTCTTGCCAATTGACGCGGCGATGGTTGCCGTCTCTTTTGTCCTTTCTTACTATATCCGCATCAAGGCTGATCTTCTGCCGGTAAACTCCGATGTCACTTTTAAGCAATACCTCTGGTATGTAATCTATATTTTGCCCATTTGGTTGATAATTTATGCCCTAAACGGTTTATATCGCATCTCGCGAGAACGCAATTATTTCAACGATCTCTACAAAATTTTTGTTAGCAACTCGGTGGCAATCTTGATTTTTATTGTCGCGATCTTTTTTGGTCGGGCTTTCTTCTTCTCACGTCTGATATTAATTTTTATTTTGTTAATTTCAGTATTTTTAGTTTTTATTGGCCGATATATTGTAACTGAAACCCAGAAATATCTCTATCGCTATGGTTTTGGCGTCCACCGAGTGATTATTATTGGCAGCAATGAAATTTCCCATCGTCTTGCCAGGGAGATGATTTATGTTAAACGGCTGGGAATGAAATTTATCGGGCTGGTCAATGGACTGAGAAATAGCGGCCGCCGACCGTCGGACCTTCGGGTACTCGGAGATGTCACTAATCTTAGCGCGATAATTAAAAAATCCCATCCTGATGAGATAATTTTGACTGATGTCGGTATTAATCGAGACAAAATTCTCGATATTATCCAGGCTTGTTCTGATGCTAACTGCGGTTTTAAGTTTATCTCGGATGTTTTTTCGATTGTTACAACTTCAGTTAACTCCAGCATTCTCGCCGGCCTGCCAATTATGGAACTTAAGACCATTGCCCTTGACGGCTGGGGCCGCATTGTCAAGCGACTCTTTGATATCGTTTTTTCCTTTTTAGCTCTGGTGATCGCTTCGCCATTTATGCTCTTGGTCGCCATTGGCACAAAGTTAACTTCACGCGGTCCAATAATTTATCGCCAAAAGCGCGTTGGTCGTGATGGTAGAAATTTTGAATTTTATAAATTTCGTTCAATGTACATCGAAGAATGTGACACCAGCGAACGCGGCTCCAAATGGACAACTGCTAAGGATGAAAAAACACGCATCACGCCATTTGGCAGATTTATCCGAAAGAGCAATTTAGATGAATTGCCACAGTTTTGGAATGTTCTTAAGGGTGATATGAGTTTTGTTGGTCCGAGGCCAGAGTTGCCGAAATTTGTTGATAAGTTTCAAAAAGAAATTCCGGATTATTTTCGTCGACATCGAGTTAAATCTGGCATTACTGGTTGGGCACAAGTTAATGGGCTCAAGGGCGATACTTCGATAAAGGAACGAGTTAGATTTGATATTTTCTATATTGAAAATTGGAGTTTCTGGTTCGACATAAAAATTATTATAAAAACCGTTTTTCTGCTCGTGGAGGAAGCCCTTGGAGGCAAATATGAATATCGCCCTAGTTCATGATTGGCTGACTGATTTTGCTGGAAGCGAAAAAGTCGTTTTGGAAATTCTGAAAGTTTTTCCTAGCGCGCCAGTATATACTTCAATATATGATCGGAAAAAGGTTAAAGAATTTGAAAAAATAAAAGTATATACGACTTATTTACAGAAGTTGCCCTTATCAAAAAAATTTCGCAGCTTTTTAATTCCGCTAATGCCGCTGGCTTTCGAGCAGTTCGATTTTTCGGGATATGATCTGGTGATTTCCTCATCAACCTCAGTGGCAAAGGGAATTATCACTCGGCCGGGGACTTGTCATATTTCTTATTGTAATACGCCGACTAGATATCTTTGGGAGCCGTCGCTCGACCCTCGAGCATCGGATTCCGCTCTTAAACGACGTGTCAATCATAAACTGCGGATTTGGGATATCGCTGCTGCCGCTAGGGTTGATTATTTTTTAGCAAATTCCAAAAACGTTAAACGAAGAATTCAAAAGTATTACCGCCGCGACGCCGATGTTATCTATCCACCAGTTGATATTGATTATTACAATCCGAAAAAAACCGAGAAAAAAGTTGGCAATTTTTATCTTTTTGTTGGTCGGTTGATTCCTTATAAACGAGCGGATTTGGTCGTTGAGGCGTTTAATAAATTGGGCCGAGAGCTGCGAATTATCGGTAGTGGTTCGGAGGAAAAAAAATTAAAAACCCAGGCAAAGGAAAATATCAAATTTCTTGGCCGTGCGTCGGATAAAGAATTGTATGAGAATCTAAAATCCGCACGGGCGGTTGTTTTCCCGTCAGAAGAGGATTTCGGGATTGTTCCGGTCGAGTCAATGGCCTGCGGTACGCCGGTAATTGCTTATGGCGCTGGTGGTGCAGCCGAAACTGTTATCCCCGGGATTAGCGGTGAATTTTTCTCGGAGCAAACGCCTGAAGCACTAATTAAAGTTATAAAAAATTTCAAACCAGAAAATTATAAATTTGAAGAGTTGCGCCGTCAGGCAGAAAAATTCTCGGCGGAGATTTTTCGAAAAAAATTTAAAAAAACTGTTGAAGAAATGTATACGGATTATCGTGAAACTATGAAATTACTTTGAATCACGAAATTATTTCGCTCGCTCTTGCAAAATTTCTAGCCCCGCTCTGCGGGGTTGCGACCTGCCTGCCGGCAGGCAGGTCGTCGAAATTTTGAAGAGCTCGCAATTTCCTGATTCAAAAAAATTAGGCTAATAGAGTTTTAGGCTAATAGAGTTTCGGAGGGCATCTGAGAAAAATTGAGGACATAAAACCGATAAAAAGAATTAAAAAGCCGACGCCCCCGGCAGAAGAGATTTTAGATTTTAGAGAGCCGATAGAGAATAATCAGGCAGAAGTCGTCGAAGAATATCAAAAAATTCGGCGGCCGACGATAAAAAATCTCTGGCTAAAAATTATTCTGGCCATATTTCTCATCGCGTTCATTGTGCTGTTCTGGGCCTTTTCGATGTCTCGGGCTAAAGCGAAAATCACCTCCACAACCGCCGGCTTGAATAAAGATTTTTCCGCTTTTCTTGATGCGATCGGAAGTAAAGATATTTTTTCACTTTCCAAATATATTGACAGTTTTAATCAAAAAAGCCAGGACTCACTGCTAATTTTGCAATCGAGCGGTCAGGATATCTATATTTTTAGTTTGCTCTATCCAAAAGGCAAAAGCAGCCAGATGACATCAATGACTGACACAATCCGAGCTGGCCATTTGTTGACCAGTTCCTATGCAAAATTTATTGATACCGAAAGTATTGCCGCAATCGCTAGAGGTGATGATTGGACAGTCAAAGTCAATAAATTCCTTGACCAAATTAAGGAATATAATTCCTTTCTGCCGGCCAATATTTTTTATGCCAGAATCTACAGCCAACAGGCGAGCTTAATATTGGCGAATACCAGCAGTTCAAGTTTTTCCGGCGATGAGAAAAAGACGGCTGAAAATTTAAAAAAACTCTCCGCTGTTTCAATGACATTTTTTGATTATCTTTCCGATTTGCCAAATGATCTAGGTCAAAATTTGACACTATCCGGCGGCAAGAAAAGCTATTTAATCCTTTTTCTTAACAATGCGGAGATTAGACCCGGTGGCGGTTTTGTCGGCTCTTTTGCCCGGGCTGATCTCGAAAATGGTCAAATTACTAAAATTGATTTCGAAAAAAATATCTATACGCTGGACAAAGCTTTTCTTGCCGCCGGAAATAAAGTCACTCCGCCAAAAGAATTACAAGCCTTAGGTGATAGTTGGACAATGCGAGATTCGAATATGTCGGCTGACTTTGCCGAAAGCGCAAAAAGAGTTGCTTGGTTCTATCAACAAGAAAGCGGGGATAATGTTGATGGCGTCATTGCTATTGATACCACTCTTTTTATCAATTTGTTGAAAATCGTTGGCCCGATAGATATGCCGGAGTATAATTTAATGATCAGCGACAAGAATTTTCTCTCCGATGTCCAATATCAAGTCGAGATCGGCTATTATCAGAATCAAGAAAATTGGTCAGAAAACCAACCCAAAAAGATTCTTGCGGATATGATGCCGAAATTTATTACACTAATTACTGCCGGTGGAGTTAAACAAAAAGAGATAAACTCAGAGCTCTTTGAAGCAATTTGTGAAAAACATTTCCTATTCTATCTAAAAAATTCCAAATTAGAAGATCTAATTGATGGCATAGGCGCTAGTGGCAAGATTCGTAATTCAAGTGGCGATTATCTATATCCAGTTGACGCCAATATCGGCGGCTACAAAAGCAGCTTGGAGATCGAGGAAAATGTCCGACAGGATGTTTTAATAAAAAATTCCGGCGATGTCGAGGAAAAAATTTCTATTCTGCGTAAACATAACGGTAGTTACGACTGGCCGGGCGGGATAAATAATAATTATCTAAAAATTTATTTGCCAATGGCGGTAAAAGTCAAGAGCGTTGAGTTCTCCGGCGGCGACAACAATCCGCGCTCTGATTCGAATTTAGCTGAGGAGGAAAAATACAGCAGTGATCTCGAATTTGGGAAAACGGTTGTCGGTTTTTGGCAGAATACCAAGCCGGGCGAGCAGAGCCAAAGTACAATAACTTTTGTTCGCGAAAATGCGATCCAGACCGGAAATGATCAATTTGATTATCAGATTACGATCCAAAAGCAACCGGGGGTAGAAAAATTTAATTGGGCGCTATATCTTGTATATCCGGAGGGTTGGAAACCGCAAAATGTTGAAAATTATGACGCCAAAAATCACCAGATTTTTCTCAAAGAGGAGATCCGTCGGGATCAGGTTTTCCGCCTGCGATTTATTCG
>CAZHFJ010000008.1:0-4253 GCA_964531145.1 uncultured Candidatus Saccharibacteria bacterium
TTACATTCCCGGTAGTCCCATACCGCCCATTACATCTTTCATTTTTTCCGCTGCCAGTGCCTGTGAACGCGAAATCGCTTGGGAAATAGTATTCTGCAATTGTTTTTCTAATTCCTGTTTATTCTCAGGTCTTAGCGCTTCCTCGGACAGCGTTAATTCTGTCAAATGTTGCTCACCATTAAAAACCACGGTCACCCAACCATCATTGCTGCGAGCTTCAATCTCAGTATCTTTCAGCTCTTTCTGAATCTCACGAGCTTGCTTTTGTAATTTATAAAGATCCTTAATCTTGCCAAAATCAACCATGCTATTCCTTTATCCCAAGCGAAGTCGAGGGGTTTATCGTCTAAAAAAGTTTGTTAAGGCAAATATTATTATACTCAAGATTGCGCCTAAAATCAAGAGATTCATCGCTGTGAAAAGAAGCAAATTTAGTGAATCCATCGGCAGGAGTATGTGAGTATATTTGGATACAATTAAAAATGCGGTAATTAAAACTGCCAGTGGTAAAAAGGCACTTAGCAAATCTTGGCGACTAGGCAGCATGGTGACGGAAACTGAAATTGTAAAGTAAAGCAAAAGCCAATTCTTCCAGGAAAAATGAGCTAGGTTTTTAATAATCGCCACGTTGCCTTTGATAATTGCTTTGACGCCAAATCCGTATTTGAAAACATTGAGTTCTGCTGTGCTTAAGTAGCGGGAAATGATATATATTATTACAATGCCAGCAATAAGCGGGGCGAGCGAAATAATCACTGAACCCAAAATTGGAATTTTTGATTTTGTATGCCTAACATGGCCACCTTCACGAGCAAAAACCGACATCGAAGTCACTTTGGCTCCGGTAAATATGCAGGCAAAGCCATGAGCCAATTCATGAACAATGACCCCTGGAGCCAAAAAATAACGATATTTTGGGCCAAAGACGCTCTGTGATAAATAAAAATCAATCACATAAGAGAGCACAATGACCGCGGCTAGCAGAGCCAATATTATTTTATAATGTAAAAAAACCTCCGCGCTGAAAGGAATCTTTAGATATCTCAGATAATAAAGAAGATGCTCCATTGTTACTGAATAACTTTATACCTTTTACTTTAACTGCCAACTTGTTTAATTTCCGCCTCGATAAGTTCATTCAAATCGCCCGAAAGCACTGCATCAGGATTTTTAGATTCAAAACCCGTCCGGTGATCTTTGACTTGTTTATATGGATGCAAAACATATGAACGAATTTGGCTACCCCATTCTGGCTCAGCCGACTGGCCGCGAAGTTCAGCAATTTTCTCTTTGTGTTGATCTTCAAGCATCTTTGCTAGCCGCGCTTGCAAAACCGCCGTAGCTGACGTTTTATTTTGTAATTGTGAACGTTCGTTTTGACAAGTTGCTTGAATTCCGGTTGGTATATGCGTTATCCTGACCGCCGAATCCGTAGTATTTACTGATTGACCACCATGGCCACCAGCATGGAAAGTTTCAGTTTTTAGATCAGACTCAGAGATGGCGATTTCTTCGCTCTTTTCAATCTTCGGCGTCACCTCAACCAAAGAAAATGAGGTTTGGCGTAGGGCTTTAGCATTGAATGGCGATTGGCGAACCAAACGGTGCACCCCAGATTCTTTCTTTAATTTGCCATAGGCATATGGGCCATCAATTTCTAAAGTTGCTGATTTGATGCCAGCAATAGCGCCAGATGATCTGGCCAAAATTTTTGTCATGTAATTGTTATTCTCTGCCCAGCGTATATACATCCGAAGAAGCATCTCCGTCCAATCTTGAGCATCATCACCACCGGCACCGGCATAAAAATTCAAAATTGCCGAATGGTCGTCGTATTTAGCGGAAAAATAAGTATATATTTCCAGTTTTTTGATTTCATCTTCAATCGCCTTGAGATCTTCGCTCCCGGCCATTTCCGATAATTCTTCTAATCCTTCAAATTTTTCTACTTCAGTTTTTAGATTTTTTAATTCTTTCGTTTTTTCGTTTGCTCCCTCTCGATCACTCCAAAAATCAGGCGACTTCATTCCCTCCTCAATTTCCTTTATCTTCGCCTGTTTCTCTTCGATTTTGAGAACACCCTTCAGTTCTACTAATTTTTCCTTAACATCCATACCTAAATCGTAGCAGAAATCATCTTTCTTGACCATAAAGAAAATTCCCCCGATATATATCGGGGGAATTTTCTTTATGCTAACAGGGCAAAATTAGATAAATTTTGCTACCCTATAAGCCAAGGCTAGAAGACCAAATGCAGCAACTGCAGCAATAACTACGGTGTCAGCACCTGTTCTTGGAAGTGGAATTGGTGTAACCGATACGGGGATCACCGGAGCTTTGAAAGTAGTTTTGGCGGTATCAGAAATGGTTGCACCATTATCAGTCAAATTGGCAGTATTTGTCAGTTCTGTGCCAGAAGCGATACCGGCATCAGTAATAACTTTAAACTTGATATAACCGGAATCACCTGCGGCAATCGTATCAAGTGTAACACCGCCGGCGACGATTCCGTCAGGCAGAGTGTGCTCCATTGCCTCATTAACCGAAATTATTGTCGTCCCTGATATATACTGCATATTGGTTGGCAAAATATCAGAAAACTTAACTTGATCAGCTGGACCATTGCCGGTGTTAGAAAATCTAATGATATATTCCAATGTATCGCCAGCGATAGCTTGATTGAAATCAACAAAATTCAATTCGTTCACGGTAAAATCTCTAACTAGTTTTTCAATATGCAGAATTGGTGGAGTTGGCGGTGGAGTTGGCCGCGACAAAACAACAATAACCTCATCACCATATTTGTTGTACATCTGCATATCATAGCTGTAACCATTTGGCGGGGTGTTTGGAATTGGATCTTTGACTTTGACCGTAAAAGTTCTGGTAACGCTCTCACCTGCACCAATAGTAACCGCAGGATATTGTACCAGCCTGGCATCATTACCAGTTGTTCCATCAACGACGTTTCCGCCAGCGGAAATTGCCGTCACATCAGCATATTCAAGAATATCGGCAATTCCATCTTGGATCTGGTAATTTTCGGCTGCGGCGGAACCAGTATTTTCTGTCAGTAAGGTATATTCTATGCTTTCGCCAGCTAATACATCAAAAGCCAAAACGGTTCTGCCGCCGATAACTCGCGGAGAAGCAACTTGCCCACTGGTTAGATTTTTAGCATTTTTGTTCGGAACAATTACTGGAGTTTCGGTCGGAACCAGATTTACTTTAGCATTATCGGAATCCGAAAGTGCGCCAGAAGTAATTTCAGCATTATTTACAACTTGTTTCGACTCTGAAATTGTTGATGGAGCTTTAGCTCTAAAAGTAAGCATATCCCTTTTATTTGCTCCAATTTGAAGATCACCCATATTCCAACCAGTGCCAAAAATCTGGTTGGCAACATCATCAGGCAGCAACTCAGCTGTCCCTGAACCGTCTCGGAAAATCTTCATCGAGCCGGAGACAAAAGAGAGCTCTGCTGGTAAAGTATCTTTGATATTAACATTCTCGGCAATTTCTGTGCCGGTATTAATTGCGACAATCTTAAACTCAACTCTGTTATTAGCAGAGGCATTAGTTTCATCAGAATAATCTGGGTCTCCAGCAGTGATGTTTTTTACTGTTTTATCAACGGTAAACGCCGGAGCAGTCGTAACTCGACTTCTGAAATCAAAAGTTAAAAACCCAGCATACTGCCAACAGCCGTTGATATTTCCAAGATTTACACCTTCTGGGGTAATAATTTTATCACCGCTTTGACCAAATGGCAAAACAACCGGAGTGTCAGGATTATTTTGCTGGTCGGGATACCACTTAACCGAGCCGGAAACAAATTCAATGTTGGCGTCTTGATTCAAATTAGCGGTCAAGTCCGAAAGTCCGATAACCTGGCCGTCAACAATAGTATCTGTTACTGCTTCGGCATTATCAGCGGAAATTTGCGCTGAGAGAGTGGCAGATTTATTGACGGTTGTGGCCGGAATAGTGACTTTAATTTTGGTATTTTCGGCAACCGTCCCTTCGACGCCATTATGATAATAGATAATACCAGTGAAGATATCGCCGGCATTACCTGATGCCGGATCTTTCCAAACCGTTTCGCCGGCGGTTTTATCTTCGCCGCGAAAAAGTTCGTAATCACCAGAGAGGAAATTAAATCTCGGAGAGGTAGCTGAAAGTTTAGTGAAGGCAAATACGCCTTGAGAGACAATTGCCGCCAGCGCTAAAACACCAAGTATATACTTAGTTTT
>CAZHFJ010000008.1:4353-6267 GCA_964531145.1 uncultured Candidatus Saccharibacteria bacterium
TTAGTTGGTCGGAGCAATCGGGGCAGTAACATTAACAATCGTTGTAGCAATATCGGAAATTGCGGTAACGCTAGTTGCCCAGACATAGCCAGTATTGGTCAAAGTGTAACCACCAACTGGCGGACAACCATAGATTTTACCACGAAGAGTAATGACTTTTTGCGCACCAGGAGCCATATTTCCGATCAAAAGTCCATTCTGGGTGATAATATGGTCAGCAACTACCGTGCCATCAACTTTAGTTGAGCCGGGAATATAGCTGACATAAACCGGCAGAACATCGCGGACGCGGACGCTGTTGGCATAAATGTTACCAGTATTACGAATTATGATTCGATAAGCAATTTCATCACCAAGATTGGCAGTATTTTCTTCTACCCAGCTTGTACCATTGGAAACCTTTTTGTCAATAACCATTCCGCGCGCTGCGGTAACAATAACCTTAGCTTGATCTTGGTCTTTCTCTACACCAGCTTGAAATACTTTAGCCGTGTTAATTAACTCCCAAGAACCGGCAGGAATACTCATGTTGACCGTAGCTCTGTAAGAAACAAATATTGCATTGTCTTGACCAGGCTCGAGGTCAGGCAAATTTACACCGGTTGTAAATAATGTGTTGGGCAATTGATGAGGATCACCATGAAGGGTATAGTAGGTAGTTCCTGCTTCATAAGTCATATACTGCGGCAAAATATCTTTAACTGAAATCTGTCCGGCAGTAATATTACCATCATTTCTTATACCCAAAAGATAAGCGGCGCTATCACCCGGATTAGCAGTGATTTCATCATGCCACTGCGATTCACCAGGATGAGCGACTTTCTTATCCATGACTAAATTGGACTCGCCATAAATATCAGCTAAGAATGTAACATAGCCAGCGTACTGCCAGCAACCGTTAATGTCGCCGATATTTACACCGGAGTTAGTAGTAATTCCATCAGCAATAGCAACACCGGTTGTTGAACCGTTAGCAAATAATTTTGTTGAACCGGAAACATACTGGATTCTGGCATTGGTCGGAACATTAATAGTACCGCCGGAAAGTCCGACAATTTGGCCGTCAACAACTGTATCGGTGATATAAGCGGTTTTATCAGACCAGAGATAACTTGTAGCTTTTAGCTGTGTGCTTTGATCAATCGGCAGATCAACCCGAACTCGGGTGTTGTGAGCGACAGTGTCAACCATACCATTGTGGTAGTAAAGCAAAAATGCTACACGATTACCAATATTGGCATTGATCGGGTCAGCCCAATTTGAGTCGGTAACTTTTGCCGCTCGAAGCATTTCTGCGTCACCAGGCAAAAAGTTGAATCTTGGTGTGCCGGTTGCGTTGGCAATTTTATTTGTCTGCAAGCCCGTAACTCCGGCAACAACTGTTGCACAAACTGCCACAGTTGCTAGAATTTTCTTTTTGTTTGTGAAGAATCCCCTAACTTTTTCCCCTACTTTCGAAAACATTTTTCTGATGTTCATTTTTTCCCTTTCCCCTAATAAATTGCTAACCTTTGATTATATAAATTTTGCTAATTACTAATAGTATATAATATATACCAGTAATTTCAAACAATGTCAAGAGTTTTTTGATTTTATTATTTTTTATCAACTTTTCTGAAAAAATAAATCGTTTTACTTTTTCGGAAAAGTCCCGGTGCTGCGCGCGAGCGCGCAGCACCGGCGGTTTCACTCACCGGTCACCTAATAGAGATTCTCGGTGACCGGGTCGGCGATCCACCATGAGCTTGGTGGTGGTGCGCCACTGTTGGGTGGCGTAATCACACCGTGGTCGGGCTGTCCCGGTGGGATGCTGGGGCCGGGGTTCCCGCCGCCGTCTCCAGGCGGCGGTGCCACCGTCCCACCCGCCGCCGGCGGTGCCGGCGGCGTCGGTGCGACTCCGGGCGGACAGGTACC
>CAZHFJ010000008.1:6367-7895 GCA_964531145.1 uncultured Candidatus Saccharibacteria bacterium
CGCAGAACCTTTTGAACCGGGACTCGTGTCCCCTGGTCCATTTGTGCCGCCATCGGCACTTGCACCGGCTCACCCTGCGCCCAAAGAGCGGCGCAAAGCAGAGTCAGTAACACCACCGCGAGGGCACGATTCATCTTAACGCACCTCCTTTATGTCTGTGTAGTTGATCGCACACGGCCCAGAGAGCTTAGCACTTCGCCAGGTCGTGAGTTGGCCGCCGCCAGCCGGAGTCAGCTGGATCATTACCTGACCAGCTGCGGCGTCACGGAACTCAACTGTACCAGAATATGGCCCAGTGAATGTCCGCTCATGGCCCCCGCAGGAAGTGGTTATACCCCAGCGCCCAGCTGGCAGAACCAACCGCCAGTTGAATCTCTCGGCCGGCACAACTGCCGGCTCAACCACTTTCGGTGCCGCTGCTGCCGGCTGACTCAAGCTGTTGATTTTCTCATTCAATGCCTGAACCGTCGCCTGCAATCCAGCGATTTGCTGCTGGTAAGCAGCAATCGCCGGATCCGGCTGGGCCGCAGCCAGCGACATCGGCGGTTGGAATCCCTGGGCCTTGAGAGCTAAACCCTGCGAAAGCCAGGAATAATCCGCCAATGCTTCAGAGAACTCCAGAATACCCTTGAGCCGGCTGTCAAAATACGCCGACTTCACAAGGTACTTCTGCTCCGGAGTCATCTGTGACGCTTCGATGCCTAGCTGGTACTTGCAGAACATCTCAATGTACCGACTGGCGTCAACAACGCCGAAGGTGCCGGCCACGGTGTCGGTCGCGATGATCTGATGATGCTTCTTGCGACCGATTAACTGCAAGACGGTTGGCAGAATGCCGCGTTCATCAACCCGACCGGCATTCTGCGTCACAGTGGTGATGACATCGTAAAGATCTGGCTGGAGTTTGCCAACCGAGATCACTACTCCGCCATTTTCCACTGCTACGCCATCATATGCCCGAGTCTGAATTTGACGAATATACTCGAGCTTGATACCCAGGACCAAGGGATCGACGCGCATGATCGACAAATCAGCGAAGACCCCGTAGCGATCCGTTGGTATGACCAGGAACCCGTTCTTGTAGAACGCACTCACCTGTCCACCCGCCATTTCGCTGAAAGTCACCAGCTGGCTAACGCCAGCTTTCACTTGTGTAGTCCGCTCGGACCACAACGGGAAAGACACAGCCCCCAACCAGTTGTTGGCCTGGGACACCGAAACGGCCAGAACCAACAGAATCACAACAACAACTACGAACTTGGCGCGCATGCGCCTCACCTCCTGCCCTGCGGGCAAGCGTATTACCTATCTCGCCCGCTAGGGGAGATTAGGTTTTTCTGTATGTGCAGCCTATTCTAGACCTGAAGGTCGCAAAATAGGCAGGAATTTAGCCGGGAAGAAGGTGAGAAACAGAGGTTAACTTTACGGCTGGCCCACATTGTTTATGGGGCCGTACTGCCTTAAGTTTTAAATTCCTTCTGTCCATAGATCCCTAAATCCCAGCTAAATTTCTGCCTATTAATTTATC
>CAZHFJ010000008.1:7995-10294 GCA_964531145.1 uncultured Candidatus Saccharibacteria bacterium
GCCAGAAGATGTTTTCGCAGTTCAACAATCCCCTTTTTGCCTTTTATTTCAAACGCCAGCTTCGCATGTTTGATTATTGTTTCCTTTTTCAATACCAATTTTTCCGCAGCTGGTAATTTCTCGAAATCTGGATTAAAAATAAATGGGTTGCCAATTGCACCGCGCCCGATTGCTACTCCATCCAGATTTTTCATACTTTTTATGATATCATCATACTTTTTAATATCTCCATTACCGATGACTTTGACATTTGAGCTTTGGATTTTGGATTTTACGGCATAGATATTTTCCCAACGTGCATTTCCAGAAAACCCATCACAATACGTTCTACCGTGAACAATCAACGCATCAGCACCAGCTGCAATTAATTTCGGCCCGAATTCTAAAATCTCATCATCGCTTTCCCAGCCAAGACGAGTTTTAACTGATAGCGAAAGCTTCGTCGCTGCTCGAACAGCTTTTATGACCTCGACTCCCCTGTTTTGATCTCGTAAAAGTGTCGCCCCATGATCCGAGCCGACAACTTTTCTCGCCGGACAACCCATATTGATATCAATTCCGGCTGGTTTTAGATTCTCTTCAATCCACTTCGCCGCAACTGAAAATTTCTCCGGATGCTTTCCGAAAAGCTGAACAATAATCGGCATCTCCTCTTTCTGAAATTCCATAAGTTTGTATGTCGGATTGGTTTTAAATTTTGGAACGTGAGATTTAGAATTTATTTCGACATTCGGATTTCGACATTCGGATTTCCCTGCGAAATGACTGATTGCGTCCGCAGAGATTAATTCAGTCATAAGCAGGGTGGCTCCCTGGCGTTTGCAGATAATCCGAAAAGCACTGTCCGTATATCCAGCCATCGGCGCAAGCAAAAGTATTGGTTTTTCCATTAGAGTAAATTATTTTTTATAAACTCTAGTACTTTCTCCGGAATCTTCAATGCTATATCCTAAACTTTCAATTTGTTCTCTCAATTTATCCGAAAGTTCAAAGTTCTTTTCACTCCTAGCTTTTTGTCGGTCTTTAATTAATTTTAAGACTTCAGCAGGAATTTCTTCATTACTTGTTGTTGCCGCCGGATTTATTATATGAGCTTTTACTTGGAGAGTTTTAACCCGAACTATAACATTAGATTTGCCCAGATCCAAAGCAAAAATCTTATCTATCTCTAACGCTGTGGCTTTTTTTTCACCGGATGATAATTTTTCATCTCGTAACATTTGCCAAAAAGCTGACAGTGCTCTCGGGGAATTTAAATCATTTTCCAAGGCTTCTTTGAATTTTGCAATATATTCGTCATTCACTGCGCCGCCGTCAGGACTTTCCGAAACGATTTTTCTCGCCCGTGCCAAAGCGTTACGCGCCGCCTCGAGCGAATCCCAGGTAAAATTTAATTTATCTCGCCAGTGTGCCGAGAAACATAAATAGCGAAAATCCAACGGATCGTAGCCTTTTTCAACTAAATCACGCAAAGTATAGAAATTGCCCAGACTTTTTGACATTTTTTTGCCATCAACTAAAAGATGCTCAGCGTGAAGCCAATAGTTGACAAACTTTTTGCCGGTACGTGCTTCACTTTGGGCAATTTCATTTTCATGGTGTGGGAAAATCAGATCTACTCCGCCAGCGTGAATATCAATCGTTGGCCCAAGTTTATCCTGTGACATTGCCGAACATTCAATATGCCAGCCAGGCCGACCTTTGCCCAGCTCGGTTTCCCAGTAGATTTCACCGTCTTTCTTATCCCAAGCTTTCCACAAAACAAAATCTGCTGGATTTTCTTTTGAATATTGGTCCTGAGAAACTCTAGCGCCAGCTTGAATACCAGATTTATCCAAATTTGATAATTTGCCGTAATTCGTAAATTTGGCAATTGAAAAATAGATTGAGCCATCATCGCCTTTATAGGCATAATCTTTTTTCATTAACTCTTTGACAAAAACGACGATACTCGCGATATACTCCGTTGCTCGTGGAGTTTCCTCTGGCTTTTCGATATTCAATTTCGCTAAATCCTGCCAAAATTCCGCCTCAAATTTCCGTGTCAATTTTTCAAATGCGGCTTTTTCGCCTTTGCCAGCAGCAATAGTCTTGTCATCAATATCAGTAATATTCATTACTTGCTTAACTCGGAAACCAAAATATTCAAGAGTCCGTCGCAAAATATCCTCAAAAATAAAAGTTCGCAGATTGCCAATGTGCGCATAGTCATAGACGGTCGGGCCGCAAGTATAAAATTTGACGTGATTCTCTTCGATCGGAGAAAATTCCTCAATTGATTTCGATAATGTATTATATA
>CAZHFJ010000008.1:10394-15234 GCA_964531145.1 uncultured Candidatus Saccharibacteria bacterium
ATAGTTTCATAGCTAAATAGTAACACAAACTGGAGGCTGGCAGCAAATACCATTTTTGGCAAAAATTTTTATCTTTTGGCTACGACATCATAAAAATTTTTCAACGTATTGTCCAATATGTTTCAAAATTTTTATTTCGTCTCGCCAAAAATCTAAAAATTTTATCTCAAAAGAGCATTTCCTGCCAGCCTCTTGTGAAATTCAAAAAGGCCAAAATCTTTACTATTTTTGGCCTTTTTTCATAATTTATGCCGCTTTTCTCTGAGGAATCCTCTCGCCGCCATCATCTATATTTTCCTCAACAGCTTCAGCTTCTTCGGAAAAGTCTTTGGCGGGGTATTTTTCGACGGCTGGCAATTCCTCAAGCTCCTCATCAGCACCAATTTTCATCATCGTTGTACCACATTCAGGACATTTGCCGCCAACATTATCTGCATATCCGCAATCGCAGTAATACTCATTGGGCATTACCCTCCTCCTTTACCCCAGTTAAATGCTGGAAAAATTAACGGGGTTTATTTATTACAAGATACAATAGTTGCCCGAAGGGCATACAAGGCGTAACAAGTGACCAGAGGTCACTTATATTTTTTTCTTCCTTCCAATGAACGAGACAGAGTGATTTCGTCGGCGTACTCAAGATCACCGCCAACTGGCAAGCCGCGGGCAATTCGAGTGATTTCGATATTGACCCTGAGTTTTTCAATTTGAGTTTTAATGTACACCGCTGTTGCTTCGCCCTCAAGTGACGGATTGGTTGCAAGAATTACTTCTTTTATTTTAGGATTATTATTAAGTCTGTCAAGTAGCTGTCTAATTCTTAAATTTTCTGGACCAATTCCATCAATCGGCGAGATTGCACCACCTAGCACATGATATAGACCATTGTAGGCGCCACTTTTTTCAATTGCCACAATATCTAGTGGCTCCTCAACGACGGCTAAAAATTCTTTCTGTCGTCCATCATCCGAGCAAATTTCACAAATTTCCGCATCTGTAATAGAAAAACACTGACTACAATATTTAATGTTCTCCATCAGCTCATTTACGGCATTACCGAAAGCTAAAACATCAGTTTTTGGCTTCTTAAGCAAATAAAAAACTAATCTAGCTGCAGTTTTCGGTCCAATCCCTGGCAGCTTCGAAAATTCATCAATTAGATTTTGAACGCTTTTCGGCAGCACTTTCTAATAAATTTGAAGTTTAAACACTCAAAAAATAAATCATTCTATTGTTTTTGATCTCTATCTGTGTCTGACCCATGTTTAGAATCCGTGTTGCTGGGATCATTCCAGGTTGCATATTTACAATCTGGATAAGTGGAACAACCCCAAAATGTTCGGCCGCGCTTTGTTCGGCGCTCAACTAAAGTTCCCTTTTCGCACTCCGGACATTTCACTTTGGTATCAATCACAATTGTCTTAGTATTTTTGCATTTAGGATAATTCTCACAGGCCAAAAATTTGCCAAATCTTCCCTCTTTCAAAATCATCTTGCCTTGACATTTTTCGCATTTTTCACTCTCAACTTCCGAGACCTTTTCCTTTTCTCCGTTTTCCGCCACCACGGCGTTTTTCATCTCCTTTTTATTTTCCACTGGACGGCTGTATTTGCATTCAGGATAACCGCTACAGGCGATAAATTTGCCAAATTTCCCAAAACGTTCAACCAGTGGTTTGCCGCACTCCGGACATTTTTCGCCGACTTTTTTCTCCGGTGCAATGTCTTTTTTATCCAACTCCTTGTTTTTTTCCGATAATTGCTTCGAAAATGGTTGATAAAAATTATCAATTGTTGTTTGCCACTTTCTCTTACCTTCAGCAATCTCATCCAATTCATCTTCCATCTGGGCAGTGAATTTATAATCAAAAAGATCGGCAAAATGTTCAACTAAAACATCGTTGACAATTTTACCAATCTCCTCCGGCAGAAATCGCCGATCCTCTAATCGAACGTAACCACGTTCCTGAATTGTTGACATTGTCGGCGCATAGGTTGACGGTCGACCGATACCCAACCCTTCCAATTTTTTCACTAATGTTGCCTCGGTGTAGCGCTTTGGCGGTTCGGTAAATTTCTGCTCTTTGAATAACTCATGAAAATCAAGCGCTTCGTTTTTGGAAAGTTCCGGGATTTTAATCACCTCAGGTGCTGTCTCGTCATCTCGGCCCTCGGTATATACTTTAATAAAGCCATCAAATTTAATGCTTTCACCGCGAGCGAGAAAAACAAATTTTTCCTTAACTTGAGCCAAAATTCTCGCCTTGATCACCTCCATCAGCGCGTCAGCCATCTGCGATGCCACTGCTCGCATCCAAATCAGTTCATAAAGATTCTGCTCGCGCGGATCGTTGGAGACCCCCTTGCGCTCGAAATGCGTTGGCCTAATCGCTTCGTGAGCTTCCTGTGCATGTTTAGCTTTAGTGACATATTTCTGCGCCTCGGCTGGTAAGTATTTTTTGCCGTATTCCTTTTCGATCAGCTTTCTGATTGCCGCAACTGCCTGCGACGAGAGATTTGTTGAGTCCGTGCGCATATAGGTGATTTTCCCTGCTTCATATAATCTCTGCGCCAACGACATTGTTTGTTTCACTGAATAGCCCAATTTTCTCGACGCCTCCATTTGTATTGTCGAAGTCGTAAACGGCGCTGAAGGATGCCTTGTCATATCATTTTTATCGACCGACAGAACTTTGTATTTCGCTTCTTTTAAACGCGATTCAATACGTTTGGCATCTTTCCCAGTCTTTATTCCTAATTTATCTATCGGCTTGCCGCCTTCTTCAACTAAAAAGGCTTTAAATTTTAATTCCTGCCTGCCGGCAGGCAGGGCGTCTTCTTTTTTTGACAGAAGAACGGCCAGAATCCAATATTCTTCCGGTTTAAACTTTTCAATTTCTCTTTCGCGTTCAACAATCAGGCGGACTGCTACAGTTTGAACACGACCGGCAGAAAGACCAGATTTTACTTTTTTCCAAAGCAGTGGTGAGAGTTTATAGCCAACCAAACGATCAAGAATTCGGCGCGCTTGCTGGGCATCCACCAAATTTATATCAATATCTCTTGGATTCTTAATCGCTTTCGTAATCGCCGATCGAGTAATTTCATTAAATGTAATTCTCTTGTAGTTTTTAGTTTTTCCGCCTCGGCTCGCGCCAGGCGAGACGGGTAGTTTTTCGTTTTCAGTTTGCAAGCCAAGGGCTTGCACAATATGCCAGGCGATTGCTTCTCCTTCACGATCCAAGTCTGTCGCTAGGTAAAGCTCCTTGGCTTTTTCCTGCTCCTTTTTTAAGAGCGCTATGGTTTTTTTCGAGTCCGATGGAACAACATAAGTCGGCTCATAGTTACGGGCAACATCAACTCCGAGTTCTTTCTTCGGCAAATCGCGAACATGGCCAAAAGAAGCCAGTACTTTAAAACCCCCTCCCAAATATCGCTCAATTGTTTTGGCTTTGGCTGGTGACTCAACAACAACCAGATTCATTTTTCTCCTTTATTTTTAATTTTACCCCTCAATTTAAAACCTTTATCACTTTTCTCTACTTTACCAGAAATCTCCAACATCGACATCAGGGAATTTATAGTCACAATATCTAAGTTAGTAGTTTTGGAAATTTTGTCAACCGCAAGCGGCCCTTTCTCTAGTGCAGAAAAGATTAATTTTTCTTCCTGATTTTCCGGCTCGATGATTAAATCTTCCACTCTCGCAGATTTGACATTCAATGCCTCTAAAATATCAACCCTATCAGTGACCATTGCGGCGCCCTGCTTGATTAGCGCATTTGTGCCCTCGGAGGCAAAACTATCAATATTCCCAGGCACAGCAAAAACTTCCCTACCATATTCATTGGCGAGTCCAGCTGTGATTAATGAGCCGCTGTCATGGCGGGCTTCGACTACCAGCGTCCCGACAGAAAGCCCAGCAATTATCCTGTTTCTGAGTGGAAAATTTTGTTTGAATGGAGGAGTCCCAGGCGGAAATTCAGAAATTACTAGCCCGTCATTTTTTAAAATCCTTTCTCCCAGCGATCTATTCGATGTCGGATAAACCGCTTCGACCCCACAACCCAGAACTCCGATAGTACAACCTGCATTTTCTAATGTTAAATAATGCGCCAAACCATCAACGCCTAAAGCCAAACCAGAAACTATTGTTACTTTGGCCTGTACTAATGATGGAATAATTTTTTCCAACACTCCTCGAGAATAATAAGTATGCTTACGGCTACCAACAATTGCTAGTGAAATCGTGTTGAGCAGCTTAACATTACCGCGACAATACAATATCATCGGCGGATCGTAAATTTCGGAGAGTAGTTTTGGATATTCTTTATCAGCCCAAAAAACGGTTTTAATGTTAAAATCGCGAAAAATTTTCTTGTCGAGTTCTTGTGATCTGGCGGCTAAAATAATCTCCGCGCCACTGGCGCCGAAAAATTTGGTCAAATTTTTCGGCGCATCTGAAAGAACTCGGGAAACATCATTTTTATAATGGTGAATAATTTTTTTCAACGTTTTAGCGCCAATATTTTCACTCTGATCAAGCAAGAGCAAGGTATCTTTTTCTTTCTCGGATAGGATTTTGGCCATTTTTCTCCATAAATAAGCAATGTTTTTTATTTGTGAATATCTGTGGCATAAATCTGTGGTCGTACACTTCTTATTAATTTTTTTGTTATATTTAATATAGCTTAATTCTAAAAAAATTGGGAGGAGTTATGAACGGAAGAAACCCGGAGATGAACCATGGACAACTTGAATTCGACGAGTTTGCAGCGCCAAAACCTAAACCTAGAAAGGTGAAACTCCCAGCGGATGCTAAACTCGGCGAACCAAAACC
>CAZHFJ010000009.1:0-14748 GCA_964531145.1 uncultured Candidatus Saccharibacteria bacterium
CTAAACCTAGAAAGGTGAAACTCCCAGCGGATGCTAAACTCGGCGAACCAAAACCAAAAAAATTCAATCCTTTCGGGAAAAAAGGTGATCCTGAAGACAAAAGATATACTTAAAATCTGCCATTTATCAACAGGGACCCGGGAGGTAGAAAAGGGATGGACGCAGAAGCATTGATGAAGCTACGACTTACCGTTCTGGAAAAGATGTTCAGGGTTTGCATTCACTGGAACCCGGATCTACTGCTCTGGCAAGTTGATGGGCAGAGTAGCACATCAACCGTGCCCATTCACGAACCTGGTTTCATTTCCAGTGTCACCGGTCCCGGCGCAGAGCAGCATCAGGCAGTTGCCGATTTCTGGCTGAAACTGACTAGCTTGCCGAAAAGCAAGAACATCCGCGTCTTCCACACCATGAAAGAATGGTACGACTACCACTGGGACGGCGAGCAATTCGTTGAGGTCGGAGAGAGTAATGGCTGATGCTGAAAGTCCAATGCCCGGTTTGCTCCGCGGATGTGAAAGCAACTATCAGTGGTGGTAAGTTGGTCATCGAACAGCACTCCGATGAGCACGGTTGCGATTGTGACGGTTGGGGAAAGTCCCTTGACCTCCCCACCGGCACAATATTGTTTGCCGATGAAAGTGCTGAAGACGGCGGCCCCTATGGTTTCCGAGACCTATAGCACCCCCACAGGGGTGTTTTTTCTTATCAATATTATTTATCAAGCCATATAGTGAGTGATTTGTAACGATCGTTACAAATCACTCACTATATTATGAGTGTTTCAATCTCTCAACTGCTTGATTTAGAAGTTTCGTATATAATATCAATCCTAGTTCTTCCATATTCCCGTGCTGTTGGCGGCCGAGGATATTGCCGCCGCCGCGAATCTCTAGGTCTGAATAGGCAATATCAAAACCACTGCCCAAATCAGTTTTTTCAACTAGGATTTGCAATCTCTTGTAAGCATTGCCAACCAAATTCTTTTTGAAAGTAAAATAGGCGAATGCTTGGTTTTTGCCACGACCAATTCTGCCGCGGATTTGGTAAAGCTGTGACAGACCAAAATTATCCGCATCTTCAGTAATCAAAGTATTTACCGTTGGAATATCGAGACCATTTTCTATAATCGTTGAGCAAAATAAAATATCAATTCCCCCAGCAGCAAATTCTGCCATAGTTGTTGCCAATTTTTCTTCGGGCATTTGTCCGTGGGCAATGGCAACAACTGCTTTTGGGAAATATCGTTCAAATTCTTTGGCTTTGGCTTCAATGGTTTTGATGTCGTTGTGGAGAAAATAGACCTGACCACCTCTTTTCAATTCCCGAGATATATACTCTTTGGCTCTTTCGACTTGATATTTTTCGACATGGGTTTGAATTGAAATTCTGCCAGCCGGTGGAGTTTTAATTATCGAAATTTGCCGAATCCCCGAGAGCGCAATAAATAAAGTTCTGGGAATTGGAGTTGCCGATAAAGACAAAACATCTACATCATTTTTCAGCCCCTTCAATCTTTCTTTATCCTTAACTCCGAATCTCTGCTCCTCGTCGATAACCAGAAGTCCCAGATTTCTGAAACAAATATCTTGTTTCAGCAGCCGATGCGTTCCAACAATCAGATCAATTTTCCCAAGACTCAGATCCTCAATAATTCCTTTTTGCTTTTCCTGGCTGACAAAACGAGAGAGTTCAGCAACTTTAACGGGGAAATCTTTCAATCTCTCTGCTATAGTGACCAAATGCTGACGAGAAAGTATCGTTGTTGGTGCCAATATTGCTACCTGAGCTCCATTACTAATAACCTGGGCGGCAGCCCTGACAGCAACTTCAGTTTTACCAAAGCCGACGTCACCGACTAAAAGCCGATCCATTGGTATGCCGTGTTCTAAATCAGAGTAAATCTCAGTAATTGTTCTCTCCTGGTCAGGCGTTTCAAAATGCTCAAATGTAGCTCTTAGCTTTTGATCCCAATCCCAATCAATGTGATATCTCTTACGTTTGATTATCTCCCTTTTAGCATATACTTCCAGAAGTTCTTTAGCTAAAGCCCAAATACTAGCCTCAACCTTCTTTTTAGTTTTTTCCCAAACAATTGAGCCAAGTCGGGAAAGTCTTGGCACTCGACGACTTACACCGAGATATTTAGTGATTTTATCAATTATATTCAATGGCAAATACAGATAGTCTCCATTAAGATATTCGATGGCAATAAATTCTTTAATTTTTTGGTTAATTTTTTTTAATATCTTCCCACGATATATACCAATTCCGTGATTAACATGGACAACTAGATCGCCATAACGAATTAAATTACCATCAATTTCAATAATGTTATTTGGGATATCAATCATCTGCAGATTATCAATTTTAGTGTTAGTGGCTAAGTTATATGAGTAAATTTTTTCAATCTGGTTGCCAAAAAAATCTACTATAACGGGGTTTATGACAGCAGCAGAATAAATTTTTATCAGCCCGCCAGTAACCAAAAACTGGCCGAAATTATTGAGATGTTCTACCCGCTCGTAACCCAAATTATGAAGTTGTATGATAACTTCATCAAATTTGATTTTTTGCCCGATAGATAATTTTAACTTCTGAAATTTAATTGACATTTGGCTTCTGGTTTTGTTAGAGTTTATAACAGTAATTCCATAATTTTGAATTTTGATTTTTAAGTTTTTAATTTTTGTCTTGTATCTAGTTTGCTACTTACGCATCACGAAAGCCTTTGCCCCTCCTTTGGCTTCTCGGGTCGTAGGTAGCAACTAGACACAACTGATCTATTTTAGCAAAAATCCCCTACCGAAATTCAGGGGATTTTTTTGCTACTAGGGCGGGGGAATTGATTTTTTGCAGGTCGGCATCTGCGTCTAATTCTTGGTGGAAAATTTATCGGAAGAGATATTTAACATGTCTGATACAGTATAACACGAACCGAAATATAGGGCTGGTGTGGGAGACCGGAGAAAAAATTAATCCCCCGCCCTAGTATTCATTTCTCAACTTCAATACCCATATTTCTGGCAGTACCCTCAAGAGTTCTCATTGCTGCTTCAACATTTTTGGCATTAAGATCTGGTAATTTTTTTTCAGCTAATTCTCGTAATTTCTCTCTGGATATTTTCCCGACTTTCTCTTTTTTTGCACTGCCAGAGCCTTTCTCGATGCCCAGCGCTTTTTTGAGCAAAATTGCAGCCGGGGGATTTTTCAAAATAAAAGTATAACTTCGGTCTTCAAATATGGTAATTTCTACTGGAATTATTGTATCGCCCATTTCTCTAGTTTGTTCATTAAAGGCGTTACAAAACTCCATAATATTAACACCATGCTGTCCCAAAGCTGGACCGACTGGAGGTGCAGGATTTGCTTTGCCTGCTGGACATTGAAGTTTTACAATTGCTTTTATTTCTTTCATTTTTATTCCTAAGCAATTTAAGTTTCTTAAGTTACTTATTAAATTTTCTTCACCTGAAGAAAGTCCAGATTTACCGGTGTTTCGCGACCGAACATGTTTACTAATACTTTGATTTTGCCCCTATCGTGATCAATTTCCTCAACCTTGGCCTCAAAACCTTTCAGGGCACTATCAGTAATTCGAACCAAATCATTAATTGAAAATTCAATTTTATATTTCGGCTCTTCAACGCCCATTCGTTTTTTAATTCGCTCAATTTCTTCTAGCGACATTGGCGTCGGCCGAACGCCGAAACCGATGAAGCCGGTAACATTCGGTGTATTACGGACAACATACCAGGAATCATCGTCAACAATCATATCAACCAAAACATAGCCAGGAAAAATCCTTTTTTCCACCGTTCGCCTTTTGCCGTTGCGAATTTCAATCTGTTTCTCTTTTGGCACAATGACATCAAAAATTCTATCTCCCATATCAAATGATTCTATTCTTTGATTTAAATTATCAGCTACCTGCTCTTCATAGCCGGAGTAAGTATGAATTACATACCAGTTACGCTCCCCTGATTGACGAAAAGTTTTCAGATGTTTTGGCTTTTCTTTCTTTTCAGCTTCACTAGAAATCTTTTTGGATTTTTCATCTAATTCTGCCCCGGCCTTTTCCGGTTTTTCCTTTTCTGCTTTTGAGCTCTGCCCGCTTATTTGCGAGACAGGAGCTTTTCCGCCAGAGGCGGATCGGCCTTTGGCCGAGAGCTTTGAGCTTTTCATATTATCCTTTGATAGATATCAAGTATTCAATTAGTTTAGAAAGTCCCAGGTCAATTACTCCGACAAAAGCAGTGACAACGACTGCTGAGATGATAACAATTGCCGTATCTCGAATCAGCTGTTTTCTTGTCGCCCAGGTGACTTTTCTAAGTTCCTGATAAGAATCAATAAAATATTTTACGACTTTGTTATTCCTCATTTATTTTTTTAATTAATAATATCGTTTGATCCTGGCGATGCCCCCTAACTCTTCGGTATCTCTTTTTCGGATGATGTTTGACAACTAAAATCTTATCGTTTTTGTTTTCGGCGATAACTTCCGCTTCAATTGAAGCACCGGTAACCAAAGGCTTTCCAACCTTTGTTTGTTTCTGATCAACAAGTAACAAAATTTCCGAAAGCTTCAATTTTTTCTCTTTCGCTTCTATTTTAGCATCAATTTTGATTTTTTTGCCAACTTCAGCAATCTGCTGCTTGCCGGCAATTCGGACGATTGCGAACATTTGACAATTCCTTGCCATTCCCGCGGAGGCAGGAATCTATAAATTATTTATACCCCTAAATCTAAAAAATCCCCGTTGGAATACATTTTGATCTTAACAAAGTCATCGTAATTAGTCAATAGATTAAAAAAGCGTGTAAAAAAGAGCGTATAGGTAATACGCTCTGGGAATACTGCTAGAACACAGGTTCGCGCTTTGGCCAGTCCATCTCTTCAGCCGGTTTGCGGAGACGGTGACCAATGTCAAGCAACACTAGGTGTAACTCATTTCCGTAGTCCGGATCTATCGGCCACTCCCATCCATATTCGTTACCGATCGCATTTCTGGCCTGCTTTACTACCTCAAAACCGATTTCGGTGGGCACATCTGTTAGATAGCATGTCATTTGAGTCAGAACACAGGCCCGGCAAACTTCCGGAGTTTGCCATGATCCTCTGTGCCAAATCTCCTCTTGATCACCCTGAATACGTCGAAAGTTAGGGCCAGAGAAATCACGATATGCTAGCAAATGCGCAGCATGTTCTACCATTTTTTGAGCAACCTCCAGAAAAGGTTGCTTTGTAGCAGGATAGGTGTGATGGCTAGCCCATAGGGCGATGAACTTTTGAACCATCTCTCGATAAATCGGCGGCGCTAGTGGGTAGTTCCAGGCGTCCAAGTCACTGTAGTGCTCATGTACCATAACCAGTCCACTGCTGTGATTTCGGTACATCGGTTCTGCCATGGAGATTACTGCCTTTAGAGCGTAGTAGCCAACATTCCTGTCAAGAGATGAAAACTGTCTTAGCTCCGCTAGGGCAATGTCGATGACAAAAATCATCGGAAGACAGAAATTGGCCATCTTCTCTTCTTCCGGACGAGATAGTCGGGCATCAGAAAAAGGCCATTGGTTAATCTTGGGGAGTAGATGTAACAAACTACAAGCAAGAAACTCGAGACGCCTACCGCTGGCATTTTCTTCCCACAACGACAACCACTCCTCCCAGCTACTAATCCGATTCCATTCTCTCTTCTCGGTCATTCTTCTCACCCGTTTCTTCTGATTTCGCCCCAGCTCTTTAGGGGCTGTATGAATAAGATAATATTAACCTAATTCAAAAAGTCAACAAAAAATGGTTCTGCAGCTATTCTGGTATTCTGCAGAATGTTGGAATATTATGTAACCCTATTTGCCAGTTCTAGAACATTAAAAGTTGATTTTCTTCCGGTGGATGTAAATGCTTTGGAGGATACCAATCATAAAAAATGAAGTCAGAAGTGATGAGCCGCCATAACTCAAGAATGGTAAAGGAATGCCAGTGACAGGAAGCAGCCCGATATTCATTCCAATATTAATAACAATTTGAAAAATAAATGTTGATCCCACGCCAACTGCTACAAGATAGCCAAAATTATCCTTCGCTACTTTTGAGATATCCATAATCCTAATAATTAGGAATAGAAATGCTGTAAGTAGTATCAGGTCTCCAATCAGGCCAAAAGCTTCAGAGTATCCGGAAAAGATAAAATCAGTCTCCGGCTTTGGTAAAAATTGCAGCTGGCTCTGGGACCCATGGCCGAGTCCACGGCCAAATACTCCTCCAGAACCAATGGCAATCAAAGCCTGCTGGACATTGTAACCCCGACCAAATGGATCTGAACTTGGATTGGCAAATGTAACAATACGCTGTCTTTGATAATCTTTTAGTAGCGGGCTGAAGGGTTTTACATCATATACAGATAAACTGAAAACTGTTATTGCTACAATGATAAAAATAGATATTGCCGCGTATTGTTTGAGAGTTAACCTCGAAAATAAAACTAACGTTGTCCAAGAAAAAATGATTACTAAAGCAGTGCCAAGATCGGGTTCAATCAAGATTAAAAACAATGGCGGCAGAAGCATGAGGAACATATAAATGATATCAATAATTCTGACTCTGCCAATTCGCCGGGAAAAAAATGAGGCCAGAAAAATAACTGAAACAAACTTATAGAACTCTGATGGTTGAAGCTGAAATATTTTAAGGTCAATCCAGCGGGTTGCTCCGCCGCTAGTCTTGCCAAATATATCAACAAATATAAGTAGCACTATTGCTCCAAGATATAAGTACCAGCTAGCGTCGGAGAGAATCCGGTAATCTACAGCGACGATTAAGAGCATAATCCCCGCCGCGATCAAGAAAAAGATTAGCTGCTTGAGTGCCAAACTACTTTCAGTTTCAGAAAAAACAAGACTGTAAATCAAGGCTATACCTGCAATGGAAAGAAGAATTGGAACAATCAATAGGCCAAAATCGAGATTCTTTAACTTTGAGAGCATAGATTATTTTTTCCTTCTCACCCCAAGCCAAATATTTTCGCCATCAATATTAAAACTGCCAGAAGTTTCTATTGAATCATCTTTTTTGTCCTCTATCTCCGCTGTCAATGTGTCTCTTAATATATTTTTTAGATGCTCACCAGTGAAAACACCCTGAAGCTGTTTACTGTCAGTAGAATAATAGGTTTCGATACGATCATCAACCTCAAAGTCAGCTTTCTTGCGTAGAGATTGAATCGCTCGAATCATCTCCCTTTCTTGGCCCCCAGCTATTAGATCAGCGGTAATTTTTGTATCAAGTACAATCCCCTCTTTGGCTTTTTCATCATTTACTACCTTTTTGACATTGACTTCATCGGCAATAATTGACTCTAGCTCTTTATCTAATTTTTTTCCATGATAAGATAGACTTCCTAGGGGCTGTCTAACCCTAATCTTAGCTTCAGCCCGTTTTGCTAATCCCTGCTCGACAATTTTCCTAGCACGACTCATCTCAGCTATTAGGTTTGAATCAATCAGATTCCCTTGCGCTTCAGGGAAATTAGCCAAATGGACAGACTCCTCATTAGCTAAATTCTTATAAATCTCTTCGGCAATAAACGGAGTAAATGGAGCTAAGAGTTTTGACAGTTTCATTAAAACATAATGCAAGGTTGCATATGCATCTTTTTTATCTTCGTCATTTTCTGACTTCCAGAATCTTTTTCTTGAGCGACGTATATACCAGTTTGATAGATCGTCAACAAATTCAGGGAGAAGCCGGGCAGATGTTACAAGATCATAATTCGTCATACTTTTGTCTAGATCGAGATTCAATTTTTCAACTCTGGAGATGATCCAGCGATCAAGGAGATTTTTCGGTTTTATTTCATTAGATTTTTTCGGCTGCCAGCCATCAACATTGGCATAAAGTATGAAAAAGTAATACGAATTCCAAAGCATTCTGAACATCCCCCGCTGAATTTCAACCAGCTCTTTCTCAGATAAACTTAAATTTTCCGCAGCCATTACAGGAGAAGATAAAAGATAAAATCGCAAAACGTCAGCGCCGTATTTATCAAAAACCTCCATTGGATCAGGATAATTTTTCAGCCGTTTTGACATTTTCTTACCATCTTCGGCCAAAACAATTCCATTGACAATGACATTTTTGTATGCCGGTTTTTGCATTACTGCAGTTGCCAGAATGTGCAAATAATAAAACCAGGCGCGGGTTTGATCCGAACCTTCGGCAATAAATTCTGCCGGGAAATTAGTTTCAAACTTATTCTTATTTTCAAACGGGTAGTGCATCTGAGCGTAAGGCATTGAGCCGGAATCAAACCAAGTATCAAGAACATCGGGAACTCGTTTCATTTCACCTTTGCACTTACAACATTTGAATGTTACTTTATCGATAATATGCTTGTGCAGGTCCGTAACTTTTTGATCGCTGGCTTTTTCTAATTCCGCGACTGATCCAAAAACTTTTAATTCCTTGCACTTTCCACAACGCCAAATTGGCATCACTGACGCCCAATAACGCTGCCTTGAAATTGACCAGTCTCTGGCTCCTTCTAGCCACTTGCCGAACCGGCCGCGTTTGATGTGTTTTGGAAACCAATTTATCTCTTTCGCTGATTTTATCGCTTCTGGTTTGACTTTTTCGACTGCGACAAACCAGGAAGATGTGGCGTAATTTATCAGTGGTGTCTCGCAACGCCAGCAGTGCGGATAGGAGTGAGTATACTCTTCTTGCAAAAATAGTAAATTTTTTTCTTCCAGATATTTTATGATTTTTTTATCGGTTGCCTGCAAATCATCTTTCGGTTTGACCGAAAGTCCGGAAAATTCACCAGCTTCTTTTTTGATAATTCCATCCATGCCAACATGTTGAATAAATGGTAGATTTTTTTCGCGCCCAAGTTCCATATCTTCTTCGCCGAAAGCCGGAGCAATGTGGACGATGCCAGTGCCGTCTTCGGTGGTCACAAAATCTGCAGATACAATTTTCCAACCATTCTCATGGTTTTTCAACTTTTTGTCGCTAGAATAATAATCAAAAAGTGGTATATATTTTTTGCCAACTAACTTTTTGCCTTTAAATTCTCTTAAAATTTTTACTTCTGCATTGTTGCCCTTGCTTTTTTCTTCAATCTCTTTCTTATAATTTGAAAAGTCCTGTTTTGAGGTGATATATACTCCGTCGGAAATTCCCGGATAATTTTTTACTGAAAACTCAAGATAGTCAATATCATCCCCGACAGCCAATGCTACGTTGCCAATTAAAGTCCAGGGGGTTGTTGTCCAGGCAAGAATTGAGGTATCAGGCTCATCAGCTAACTTAAACTCTGCCGTCAGTGACAAATCCTTTATATTCTGATAGCCTTCTGTCACTTCGTATTGTGAAAGAGTTGTTTCGCAACGTGGGCAGATATGCATTGAACGATAGCCTTCATAGATAAGGCCTTTGTCCCAAAGTTGTTTAAAAACCCACCAAACCGATTCCATGTATGATAGATCCATCGTCATGTAAGCATTATCCATATCAGCCCAGCGGCCAAGACGGTGAATAACCTTTTTCCATTCATCGACATAACCCAAAACTTTTGAACGGCAAAACTCGTTGAATTTATCAACGCCCATTTTTTCAATCTCTTTTTTAGTTTTGATTCCAAGTTCTTTTTCGGCAAGGTTTTCAATCGGGAGTCCATGGCAATCCCAGCCCCATTTTCGCTCGACAAGCCGACCTTTCATCGTCCAGTATCGTGGCACAACATCTTTCATCAAACTAGCAACAATATGGCCATAATGCGGCGTGCCGGTGGCAAACGGCGGTCCATCATAAAAAGTATAGAGCGGCGCATCTTTGCGAATTTCCAAACTCTTTTCAAATATCTTATTCTCATCCCAAAATTTGAGGATTTCTTCCTCTAATTTCGGCAGATCTAATTGCGGATCAATTTTTTTGAACATAATCCGTCAAATAAAAAACACCTTATATTAAGGTTACACTGAATAAATCATATCGAATTTAGCCTTAAATTTCAACAACTTTATTTCTTGAGGTCAGGCCGGAAATTATTTTAACCTGGCTTTTTGCGACATCAAAGTGTTTTGACAACAACGCAATCAAGGCCTTATTTGCCGCCCCTTCTTTTGGGCGAGCGCGAATCCAAACCTTGAGCGAACCATCAATCGCCTGCTGGATTTGTTCAACTTTGGAGTTGGGTTTCACTTTTACAAAAATTCTTATCATAATTGACGGGATCCTTCGACTTCGCTCAGGACGACACCTTGTGTCGCTTTGATCGAAATTTTCATAATAACTATTTGTGGATTCCCGTCTTCACGGGAATGACAGAAAAGATTGCTTCGTTCCTCGCAATGACGAAAACACGATAAATCGTGAGCTACAGATCACCGTCCAGCGCCTGATTGACTAATTTATCAGCCAATTTATTCTCTTCTCGCCGAATATGGATAAAAGAGATGTTCAGGTGCATTTGCGAAATCATCTGCCGCAGTTGAGCTATTAACAATTTTATGTGGTCCTGTTTGATTTTGTAATTGCCATTAATTTGCTCGACGACCAGTTGCGAATCAAGCCGGCAAATTACCTCTTTGTCGGCAATATTATTTTCGGCAAACCACTTTGATTGCATTAGAATTTCCAGCGCTTTTATAATTGCCTGATATTCGGCTTCATTGTTGGTCGTCCGACCGATACATTTCTGGTAATGATGGATCTCTTTTCCATTAGCATCAGAAAAAACAATTCCGATCGCTGCCGGACCGGGGTTACCGCGAGAACCTCCATCTGTATTGATATAGATCTTATCCATCAAATTCCCAAACCAATTTTTGATTTAACTTCTGCAAGGGTTTTTTGGGCGATTGGTGCTACTTTTTCGCTACCATCACGCAAGATTTTTCGCAATTTTTCCTTGTCGGCGATAGTTTCTTGATACATTTTTTGTTTCGGCTCTAAAAACAGAACTATTTCTTCCGCCAAGGCTTTTTTGAATTCACCGTATCCCCTACCCTTAAAATCGGCTTCTAAGCTTTTTATATCGCGACCAGAGACACCGGAGAAAATATTAAGCAAGTTTGTCATTGCCGGTTTATCTTCGCGAGTAATGATTTCATCGCCGGAATCAGTTACTGCACGCTGGATTTTTTTTCTGATCACGTCAGATGAATCATCAAGGGCAATATAATTATATCCGCTTCCGGCTGACTTTGCCATTTTTTTTGTTGGATCATCAAGCCCCATAATTCTTGCTGATGATGATTTAATTACCGGCTCAGGAATTGTAAAAACCTCACCGTATTGGTTGTTAAATCTCACTGCAACATCGCGTGCCAACTCTACGTGTTGCTTCTGATCTTCACCAACCGGCACATCTGTTGTTTGGTAAAGAAGTATGTCGGCCGCCATCAAAACTGGATAATCATACAGCCCAACGGAAACGCTTTCGCGTTTACCCTCTGACTTCTCTTTATATTGAATCATCCGCGAAAGCTCACCCATAGTGGTAAAACAATTTAAAATCCATGCCAGTTCTGCATGTTCCGGCCGAGTTGATTGGACGAATATTTTTGATTTAGAAAGATCAACACCGCAAGCTAAATACCAGGCGGTCGCATTTAGGATATTGTTCGCGAGATCGGGATCACGTTCGACAGTAATTGCATGTAAGTCAACAACGCAAAATATTGACTCGTCAACATGATTTTGCAGCTCAACCCACTGCTTGATCGCCCCAAGATAATTACCTAGATGCAGGTTGCCTGTTGGCTGAATGCCAGAAAATACTCTTTTCATGGCTTGCGCCTCCTACTAATTACGAATGAATCCCGAAATTACGAAAATACGAATATTCTAACATTGACTTTTTATCTGCGTTAATTCAGCGTAAAAGATCCCTGCCGGCAGGCAGGCAGGCGTGTACGTCAGTAGCTTCGACTGCTGACTTGAGTCTGGAGTTGAACTTTCGCTCGCCGGCCAGCCGCTTTTGCCGAATAATTTTCTGTCTGGACCGCAAAATTAATTTTTACAAATGGCGCTACTTTGCAATCTGAAGAATAACAAACTTGGCCAGAAAATTCCAGAAGAGCAATTTCAACTTTGTCATTGTCCAGCGGCTGGAAATTGTAAACGTTGCTTAATTTACCGTTAGAATCAAGTTCTAATGTTGTCGATGCCGCTGAGGCATATTGAATTGTATCACCAACTTTGCGGTAGATTTTAAGATTATCCTTACCAAAAAGTACAAGGCCAGAGGCCAAACAATTACCTTGGGGCGGATTAGCAAGACAACTGTTTGGTAATTTAATTATTTTGTCTCCAGAGTTTAGAAAAGCAATACCACGGATATTTGCAAGATAAGGATTTCCATTTTTTGATGCGTTTCCATTGCCTGTAGCATTAACGACATCATCTGAGATTTGCCGCAAAATCCTATCGGCTTCTTTGTTTGCTTCAGAGCTGGCTGAAATTAAACTCTGGTTGCCGAGAATCATTGAAAATATCCCTGAGCTAATAACAATCGCGAACGAAAATATCACCAAGGCAATCAGTATCTCTATGAGCGTAAAGCTTTTTTTGCGATTTCGAAAGATCTTCATTACAATCCTTGCTTCCAGTTAGTTAAAACCTCTTTTAGTTCAACTTGCTGACTTATGCCGGAAGACTCCCAGTTGACAGTAACTATGACCCGGATAGCGTTATCTTCGGTTATATCATCACCGGCATCAGATAAAATGCTTGGATCGAGCCCAGAAATTTGAAAAGAGATTTTACGCTGAAAGTCATAGCCGCCAAAAGTTATTGTTTCCTGATTTGACGCAGTTTCTGGAATTAAAAAAGTGCGATATATGCCGGGGGAACAGCCAGGGAAGGAGCCGCTAGAGATAACATAAGTCAATGATAAATCCCGAGTGCTAGCTGAGCCATTGTCGCAAATTAAAGAATTCCAGTTTGTTTCGGCATTGCCATCAATCAAATTCGTGTCTCTAATCTGCCTGACGCTTTCAATCCCTCCTTGGGCAAGATAATAAGCTTCAGACCGCTGTTTGGAAAAAAGAATACTGCGAGTAATAATAACATTAAGTGAAAGAAGCGCACCAATAAGAATAATTAAAATCGCGCAGGCAATCAAGGTTTCGATCAGCCCGAAAGCGTTTTTCTTTTTTTTGTTTCGTTTAATTCTCATCTAAAGATAATTTTTAATCAAGAATGGAAATCGAGAAATATCGGGTTGGCCTATCCTGAGGATAGGTATTTTGAATCTGCACTGTTCTGTCAACAGTGGAATCGCTAGTCAGATACAGCCTAAGAGCTAGGCTTTGGTTACACTCCATCGGGGCGCAAGTCATTACCTCAGCCGGTGGTTTTCCAGAAAAAGAAATTGTAAAATCATCTGCTGTTGTGAAATCGCCATTATTGGTGGAAATGCTTAGGCTCTCACTGGAGTCAAGATCATGGTGATCGATGATATAGCTTGGGTCGTTATTGTCGTTATTAGGGTAGACCTCTATCCGTTTAGTGCCAGAAACTGTAGAAATTTTAACCACAAGGTTATTAAGCCCGCTAGCATTTAAACGGGTAAAAATATCTGGGTTGTTTTGCAACGCCCGAGCATAAGCAAACATCTGGGCCACGGACTGAGCATCATTATCTAAAATATTACGGCGCTGATACGTTGAAAATAAGGGCATCGCTACACCAGCCATAAGAGCAATAATAAAGAGAGAAATAAGAAGCTCGATTAGCGTCATTCCCCTCTTCAGCTTCTTCTTGATCATAACTACATTATAACAAACTTTAGATACAAATTAACGAGATAGTCACCCCAGAAAATTGCGACAATTGCAGCGATGATCAGAAATGGTGAAAAGGCAATCTCGCTCTTCATCCCTTTTTTCTTCACTATCATTAGCAAAATACCAACAAGAGCACCGATAACAAAGGCTAAAAATAGAAATAGAAGCGCTTTGTAAAAACCAAACAAAAAACCAAAGGCCAGCCCAATTTTGATATCTCCTGAGCCCATCCAGCGCTCATTGGAAATGCCAACTAAAATACCCAAAATCCCGCCGCCAACTAGACCGCCAAGGAGAAAGCTCGAGAGAGAGAAAGTTCCCGAGACGATTGCGGCAATCATCGCCATGATCAAAAGTAACCAGGAGAAAACTTCCGGAATTTCAAGATATTTGACATCAGAGACAAAAATCAAGATCGAAAGTGCTCCAATAATTAGATACGTTACAAGCATCCAGGACAAACCAAATACTCGAGCGAATGCAAGAAACAGCAATCCTGTTGTCAATTCTACTATTGGATACTGGAGGGATATTCTTTTGCGGCAGTATCGGCAGCGGCCCCAGAGTAAGAGAAAACTCAAGATTGGAATTAGATCATAAGCGGCGATCGGCTTCTTGCACCGGGGGCATTTTGAGCGTCCGCTCAAAATGCCCTTCATTTCCGGGAAACGAAAAATGACAACATTTAAAAAACTGCCAACCGCCAAACCGAGGATAAAGAATAAAATTTGAAGTAACATTGTAGAAGTTATTTAGAAACTTGTAAGTTAAGCGAAGTTTTAAACATCCAGAACGCAAACTAAAGTTTGGGCTCCAATAACAAGCGGAGATCACGCTTTAGCGTGTGTCTCTAACAAACTAAATCCTGTTCTCCATTTTTGGGGCTCCGGCATATCAAAACTATTATAGCAGAAAAAAGTTTCTCCCCGGTGGCCATCGGGGAGAAACTTC